>JBFGKR010000168.1:0-5097 GCA_041576575.1 Arenicellales bacterium
CTTCCACAACCAGGATGGCGGTATCCTGATCCAGGACCTGGTTGATGGTAACCATGGACCCCATCTGCATCAGTGTCTTGATTACTTCGGCCGCTTTGATGGACATGGATTGAGCGAGCTCCGCGACGGTTATCGTCTCTGGAATTCTCACTTCGCGCTTGACCGGTTCCGTGGGTTTTTCGAACGCATGTTGCGTGCCCGTCGTCTTTACCTTTCTGGGGCGTTGTAAATCCCGGGATTTGCGCCTTACCTTCAGTTCCCCGGACACGTGCAGTTCGTTTCGTTTGCGTCGTTCCTTGCGCTCCGCCCGCTCTGCCTTTTTTGCCCGCTCTTCCCGGACCTTCTCCGGAGCAGGAGGCGCCTCAACGGGTTCGGGAACTACGACCTCGGCGACCGCTTCCTCCGCGACCTCAGACACCGGCGCCTCGGCACCGGCCCCCATTTCCTCCGCTGCAACTTGCGGAACCTCATCCGCCGCGGCGGGCAGGGCCTCCTCGACCGCGGGTACGATTTCTTCCACTTCGGCCTCGACTACGGGCGGGGCCGCTTCGACCTCGGGTGCTTCCTCTTGCGCAGTCTCGGCCTCCTTCGCGGCGGCTTCCGCAGCCGCTTCCGCTTCCGCTTGACGACGCTGGCGCTCCTGTTCCTCCAGTACTTCCCGCTTTACAAAGGTGCGGCGTTTCCGCACTTCGACGTGTATCGTCCGGGACGTTCCAGTGCGCGACGTTTGCTTGATCTCCGCCGCCGTCTTGCGCTTCAGGGAGATCTTGTTGCGCTTCGGCGTCGGTTTTACCGTTTCTCTATCGCCGCCGCGCAGAAACGAAAGGAGGGCCACCTTTTCCTCTTCGCTGAGGGTGTCTTCCGTTTTTTTACCGTTAATCCCAGCGTCTGCTAATTGCTGGATCAACCTGTCCGTACCGATCCCAATTTGCTCTGCAAAACTTCGTATCGTAACCTGTGACATGGTGCTATCGCCGTTATTCGTGCTGCGCTGCATCCGCTGTTTCAAACCACGGGGCTCGAGCAATCATGATCAGCGCCGCAGCTTTTTCCTCGTCAATACCGATGTCCGAAATCTCCAACAGCTCATCAGTGGCACATTCCGCCAAATCTTCTCGCGTCCGTATACCGTGACTCGCTAGAATGCGCGCGGTATGGTCGTCCATGCCTTCCAGTTCTAGGAGATCCGCCTGAGGTTCAGCGAGCTTCAGTTTCTCTTCCTGCGCAATGGCCCGGGTGACCAACGCATCTTCGGCTCGTTTGCGTAATTCGTCCACCAGGTCCTCGTCAAACTCTTCGATGTCCAGCAGCTCCTGTATCGGAACGTACGCCACCTCCTCCAGGGAAGAGAAGCCTTCGTGCACCAGGATACTGGCTACGTCTTCGTCCACGTCGAGTTGCTGCATCAGCATATCTCGGATGCCGTGCGACTCGCTTTCTGCTTTTTCGACTGCCTCTTGATCGGTGAGGATATTTATTTCCCAACCGGTAAGCTCCGACGCCAAGCGCACATTCTGACCTCCGCGACCTATGGCTTGGGAGAGCTGATTTTCATCGACGACGACATCCATGGATTTCAGTTCTTCATCGACAACAATGGATTCCACCTCCGCGGGCGCCAAAGCATTGATCACGAACTGGGCTGGATCCTCGGACCACTTGATGATGTCCACACGTTCGCCTGAAATCTCGTTGGAAACGCTCTGCACACGCGAGCCCCGTATCCCCACGCATGCGCCCACCGGATCGATTTTTGCGTCGTTGGACTTGACCGCAATTTTGGCGCGCAGGCCCGAATCCCGCGCCGCGCTCAAAATTTCGATGATTCCCTCGCCGGCCTCCGGGACTTCGAGCTGAAACAACTGGATTAGAAGCTCCGGGGATACGCGATCCAGGAACAGTTGGGGTCCCCTTTGCACCGGGCGCACGTCGCGCAGGATGGCGCGAATTCGATCTCCCGGGCGCAAGCCTTCGCGCGGGATCATGCCCGATTTAGGCAGCACCGATTCCGCTCCGCCGAGATCAACGATGGCGTCACCGCGTTCTAGACGCTTTACCACACCCGACACCATTTCTCCCTTTCGCGGCTCGTATTCAGCAACGATGCGCTCGCGCTCGGCCTCCCTGACCTTCTGCATGATAACCTGTTTCGCCGCTTGAGCGGCGATTCGGCCGAAGTCCACCGGCTCGAGGGGTTCCTCGACGTACTCTCCCACTTCAACGTCTGGATGCTCTAAACGGGCTTGCGTCAGTCGAATCTGACGATCGGGGAACTCGAGCTCGTCATCGTCGGCGACGACTTCCCACCGGCGGTAGGTGTCGTACGAACCGGTCTCGGGATGAATGTTGACCCTCGCGTCGATATCTTCCCGATGACGCTTCCTGGTGGCTGTCGCCAGCGCCGCTTCGATGGCTTGGAAAATGACGTCTTTCTCCACACCCTTCTCACGCGACAACACGTCCGCCATTAACAAGATTTCATTTGCCATTTTTCTTGCTCCTAACCCGCGCTCTCGCCGCTCATCTTCAATTCAGTCAACAAAGCTGTCGCTACACCTTTGACACCAAACGTGCCTTCTCAATTTCATCGATCGGTAAATCATAGGGTTCACCGTCCACATCAACCACCAAGGTTTCGTCCGTAACCTGCTGCAACACGCCGGTAAACCGGCGTCTCCCGGCGATATGGCTCCGCGTCTGCAGCTTCACCTCACGTCCGACCGCGTCCTCGAAATGCTTCCGTTTGCTCAACGGTCGATCCAAGCCGGGGGAGGACACCTCCAGCGCGTAGGCGTCGGGAATTGGATCCTCGACGTCCAGGATCGCGCTCAACTGATGGCTTACTCGAGCACAATCGTCCACCGTAACGCCCTCCGGGCGATCGATGTAGACCCGCAGCACGGTGGATCCGCCGCTCCCCGCGAGCTCAACCGCCACAATCTCAAAACCCAGGGCCTGGGCTCCCGGTTCCAACAACTCATGCAGCCTTGTGTTGGTCAGTGACGCCATGCTTTATCGCCGTAACAAAAAAGTGGGCACTTGGCCCACTTGTCATAATACTCCGCCTAACTCGCAATCCTTGACAAGCCTACCCGGGCCGTCCTGCGCCTCAAACACAAAGCCCCGCGTCGCAAGCGGGGCCGAAGGCAGCTAACTTGGTAGCGGGGGTAGGATTTGAACCTACGACCTTCGGGTTATGAGCCCGACGAGCTGCCAGACTGCTCCACCCCGCATCAGGGGTGGCGGATTGTACGTCATTCACTGCGGCAGATCAAGCGTCCGAACCTCCAACTCTTTGAAAACAAAACAATTCAACATGCACAAGTACACACATTAGGAGCACGTGCGGACTCGCATCGCGCGACGAAATCTCCTCCACATACCCGGAAGCATGGAATGGTAATGGGCCGCGCGGTGATCGTGGATAGAGAACAGCGTCTCAGGAGACGAGACCGTTCATCACGCTGGCAATCGCCGTAAGACACAGCTCCTGTATCGGTCCGATCCACGGCAATATCAGCACGAGCGCCCAGGCATTTACGCCCATCGCCATTTTGAGATCGGGCGCAGCTTGAATCGGCGGTGCGTCTTCTGCGGCGGGATCGAAATACATCAATTTGATGACGCGCAGGTAGTAGAAAGCGCCGACCACGGCAAACAGCACAACGACGACCGCCAACCACACAAGATTCACATCAATGATTGCTTGAATTACCGCCAGTTTCGCGAAAAAACCGATGGTGGGTGGAATTCCCGCCATGGATATCATCAACAACATCATGAGCGCTGCGTACCAGGAATTGCGCTGATTGAGGCCCTTCAGGTCATCCAGTTCGTCCGCTTCGAACCCCTTGCGCGACAACAAGATGATCATGCCGAAGCCGCCCAGACCCATAAACGCATACACCAAGCTGTAAAACAAGGCGGCGCTGTAGCCGTTGGGCGTTCCGGACAATACTCCGAGCAACATAAACCCCATGTGCGAAATGGCCGAATAAGCCAGCATGCGTTTGAGATTTGACTGCGCGATGGCGATGAGGTTGCCCGTGGCGATGGAAAGTAAAGCCAGGATGATGACCATGTCGCGCCATGCCCCATGCAGGTCTTCCAACCCCCCCACCAATAAACGGATAACAATGGCGAAGCCGGCAATTTTAGGAGCCGTGCCGATAAACAGCGTGGAGGACGTCGGCGCACCGTGGTAAACGTCCGGCACCCACATGTGAAACGGCACCGCACCCAGCTTGAATGCCAGGCCGACGAGAATGAATACCAAACCGAATATCAGGACTACGTTGTCGGGAGAAAGGGTGGCGATCGACCTGCGAACGACAGGAATGTACAAAGTTCCGGTCAGCCCATAGAGAATGGAAAAACCGTATAACAACATGCCGGAGGCCAAAGCCCCTAAAACGAAATACTTCATCGCGGCTTCGGTCGCCAACGCTGAATCGCGTTGAAATGCGACCATTGAGTACAAGCTGAGCGACAGCAATTCGAGGCCTAGATAAAGCACTAAAAAATGATTGGCCGAGGTCATTACCATCATGCCGACCACCGCGAACAAAGCGAGAACGAAATATTCGCCCTTATAAAGCGCACGGGCCTCGAGATACTCGCGCGAATACACGAAGACCAGCAAGGTAATCACACATATTGCGATCTTGATCACGTCGGACAGTGCGTCGTCAACGAACATGTCGTTGAAAGTCAGCAACGGCTCCACGGAAAAATCCGACAAAGCCAGCATCGCGGCCGCTGCAAGAGTGAATAATGTTAGCCCGTAACTCAACGCACGTTGTTTGGAATACAAATCTACGAGAAGGATCACGCTGGCCATCACGAATACGAACAATTCGGGGATAGCGGGGGTAATGTTGAGCGGAGCGTTCATCCTTGCCTCATATTCACAGTTTCGAAGCCAGAGCCTGATTGACGAGGTTCTCTACGGACACGTGCATGATATCGAGCACCGGAAACGGCCAAATGCCCATGATTAACACCGCCGCGGCCAAAAGCGTGAGGAACACAATCTCTCGAGGAGTGGCGTCGGAGAGCGCTTTCACCTCGTCGTTGGACACCATCCCGAAGATCACC
>JBFGKR010000169.1:0-5041 GCA_041576575.1 Arenicellales bacterium
CCAGGCACCCTGCATCTTCAACGTCACCGTCTGCGCCCGCGACACCATGGGAAAACCCAAGGTTGCAGCGCCCGCAGTGGCGGCACCCGCGGTCTTCAAAAACTTACGGCGTCCGGTCGCCGGTTGCGCGTTCTCTTTGACTTTCGACTTCATGTTTTCCTCCTCTGGAAAAACGAAATAAATCTTGCGAACATTCTTACTTAGTTAGGTGACCGCGGATTGGAAGATCCCCACGGGCAACGCGTAACATACACCGCAATAAAGCATATGTATAGTTTAGCGGTGATCTCGTTACCGGGTCTTATCCCCATATAAATCGTGGGATTTGCCGCCGCGATAGAAACCGGTTTCTGCGCGTCCTTTTACCAGATAATCTTGCCTCGAGCGAGGCGTGTCTTGTATCTTGGAACCCATCATTTTGCAGCGAAGTGCTACGCTCGAAGCCAACGCTTATGCGCGAATATTCCACACGCGACCAAGTCATCGATAATCTGGACCAGGGCCTACGAACGCTTTTCGGAAGACCGCCCCGGCAACGGGACACGCCTGGATCGACAGAGACGGATGGCGAGTTGAGCGAAGGCGAACGTACACTGATCGGCGGCCTGATGCGCGTCAACCACACCGGCGAAGTGTGCGCCCAGGCACTGTATCAGGGACAGGCGCTTACCGCTCGATCGACGCGCGTTCGAGACACCATGGCCAAAGCAGCCCGAGAGGAAAACGACCACCTTGCCTGGTGCGAGGAACGCATCGAGGACATGGGTACGCACAAGAGCTTTCTCAACCCGTTGTGGTATCTGGGTTCGTTCACCATCGGAGCGCTTGCGGGCATCGCGGGCGACCGTTGGAGCCTGGGGTTTCTGGCCGAAACCGAACGCCAGGTGGTGCGGCACCTCGACGGCCACTTGGAGCGTCTGCCGTCCGCCGACAAGAAGAGCCGCGCCATCATCGAACAAATGCGCAAAGACGAAGCCAGCCACGCCGGCACTGCACTCAAGGCCGGTGCAGCAGAACTGCCGGAAGTCGTAAAAACGGCGATGCGCGCGGCGTCGAAATTTATGACTCACACTGCCGAGAAGATTTAACGAAAAAGAACCCGAAAAGGATAAGGCATCGAGTCAGGGATATCTTCGGGAGAAAATTCCGCTCACACAAACATTGTGCGAAAAAAAATTCCGATTAACCCGAAACTCCGACTTGCCCGCCGCATGATTTTGTTCCCATTTTCTAATTGACTTTCTCCACCCGGCGCCAATCCTTGATCTCGACCATGCGCTTGGAACGCGCTATGAACCGGGCATAGACGAAACCAAAGGTCAAGCCGCCGTTGCGTTGTACCAGGGGACTGTCTTCGAAGGTCGCCCCGTCCAGCCGGTCGTACCGTGCGAACAGGCTGAGCCAGCTTTTGTTTGAACGCGACACCAGGGTACCGATGAAGCGGGTGCCTCCAAAACCCCCGCCGGCGTCGAACGCCGGCCTTGCGTCGGCGGCGAAGTTCGGGGTGACCTGATAGTAGTAATCGTGAAGTTTCTCGGTGCCGAATTCCAGACCGCCGGACAATCCCAAGCGCCAGCTGCGTCCCAGAAAGTCGAGTCCCTGATAAAAAGTGAGATGCGGCGAAGCGGACCAACCCTGCTGTTCGAGCGAACTGCCCACGGAGAACACGGATCGAAGCGGCAGGTTGAGCAGCAGTGTTCGTCGTGCCGTCAGGTCCTTCCACAACCGCACCTGCAGCAAGGGGCCGATCTGCAGGGTCGGGTCGAGGTCCGGCATGCCGGCGCGTGCACCGGCGTCGTCGCTGTTCACCGAGGTATTCGCATCCACGCTGAAATCCAACTCCAGACGGTCCGTGTCGTAAAACACGCCGCGTATACCCCGATCGTCGACTTGCAGGAATTTACCGCGATACACCGGATAAATAAACGGAAACACCAGGTCGCGATCATCCTCCGATCCCCGATACTCCGGAACCCGCAAGGCGCCGCCCCCAAGAGCAACCTCCCACAACGGCAATTTTTCCGCGCGAACGGCGTGCGCCGAAAAAACCCCGGAGATCAAAATCACCAAGAATTGCGTTATGCGTATTGTTTTTACATTCACCGAATTCAATCCCAGATATAAGACGAAATGTACCCCGCCAGCAAAGCCGCATGTCGCCGCAAGAAACACTTGCACCGCCTATTACGTCGAGCGTCCCACGGCCCCCGCTTCAAAACATCGTCGGTCCTTGTTTGCGCCGCCTTCGTGCGACAAGGCGGTCAATAAATTTCGACAATCCATCCAGCTAGAGCCACTGCTGCCGAAAAAATCAAAGACATCGGCGCCGATCGTCACGGACACGCAATCTCGAATCCAGGACAACCCGGCCCGCAGACAGCGGCGCGTCGAAACGTATTGGTGGTCGCTCGCGTATTGCGCCGGGGCGCGCCGTAGGATTTAAGGCGTCGGACCTATTTCGTTGGAAACCGCCACGATCACCCTGTCCCGCTCAAAATACACGGTGTACGCCGAGTAACGCCAACGGCTTATGGGTGGCTCACCGACGGCCGGTACCTCGTCCTGCGGTTTGCCGAATTTGTCCCGCACCGCACTCATAGACATATTGTTTCGCGGCATCGCTGCTTTCGAATCCGGCGTCCGAGTTCCCGTCGGCGCATCCTGTGTCGCGATAGGCGGCACAGCCGTAGTCGTGATCGGATCTCCCCCTTCCGTGTACCGCCACTGTGCCGCGTCGCCGGTCCACGGGATAATCATTGAGCAGCTAAACAACACCGTAATTGTTGCTCGCTTCCACATCGCTGACTCCTTTTTATTCGGTCATGTCGTTCATGTCGCGAAGCGCCTCTCCCGCGCGCCTCATGGGGGGACTTCGCGGAAACCCAAAGCTCGCTATGGTTGCGGAGCCTTTACGGCTCTTGAAGTCGGAGGCAAGTCTACTTGCAATGGCTGTCCTGGCTGCGTCTCGAAAACCTGAGATCACAACCGCACCAACATAGTCTTTGTAGCAGACGTACTTCGCGAATTCAACGCGCCGTCAATCAAATTTCTTGAAGATCAAGGCGCTGTTCGTTCCGCCAAAGCCGAAACTGTTTGACATGACCGTATCGAGCTCGACGTCGGTCTGGGTCTCACGCACAATCGGAAATTGCTCGGCCTCTGGGTCCAAAGTTTCGATATTCGCCGAACCGGCGATAAAGTTGTGCCGCATCATCAACAGCGAGTAGATCGCCTCACAAACACCCGCAGCGCCCAGTGCGTGTCCGGTCAGAGACTTGGTAGAACTTACCTTCGGTATGTTATTGCCGAATACGTCACGTAGGGCTTTCAATTCTCTCACGTCGCCCACCGGCGTGCTGGTACCGTGCGCATTGATATAATCGATGGAAGCGTCCGCAGTGGCGAGGGCCTGTCGCATACAACGGGCCGCTCCCTCGCCGGAGGGTTGCACCATGTCGTGTCCGTCCGAAGTCGCACCGTAACCTACGAGTTCCGCGTAGATCTGCGCTCCACGCCGTAACGCGTGCTCCAGTTCCTCCACCACGACTACGCCACCTCCACCGGAAATCACGAATCCATCGCGATCGATATCGTAAGGTCGAGACGCGCGTTCCGGGGCGTCGTTGTATCGGGACGAGAGCGCTCCCATGGCATCGAACAAGACAGACATGGTCCAGTGGATCTCCTCACCGCCCCCCGCGAACACCAGATCCTGCTTGTCGAATTGAATGAGCTCGGCGGCATGGCCGATACAATGGGCGCTCGTCGCGCACGCGGAGCTGATTGAGTAGCTGACTCCTTTGATCTTGTACGCGGTTGCGATGCACGCCGCGTTGGTGCTGGACATCGTGCGGGTGACCATGTAGGGCCCGACTCTTTTTATTCCGCGTTCCCGCAGGAGATCCGCGGCCTTCACCACGTTTTCCGTGGAAGGTCCGCCGGAACCCATTATCAAGCCTACGCGGGGGTCGGCAATCTCGTCCTCGCCTAGCGCGGCGTCCGCGACCGCCTCCCGCATAGCGAGATAGTTGTAGGCCGCGCCATCGCCCATGAATCGCTTAACCTTCCGATCGATGAGGCTATCCAAATCAACGGAAACTGTACCTTCCACGTGGCTGCGGAGCCCTACCTCCCGATAGATCGGTTGTTCCCGAATTCCCGATCGCGCAGACAGCAGGCTCTCCAGCACGGTTTGTTTGTCGTTACCAATGCTCGATACCACACCCATACCTGTGACGACGACGCGACGCATTTTCCCCTCGTTGTCAGTTACTCGGTTCGATTTTCTGAAACTCGACGTGCAATGTTGCATCCACTGCCCGTCCGACAGCGGCGAGACGGCGCAATAGCATAACGCATGCACGCGAACGCACACCCCGGCCTGGAACGCGGCAAAAAAATACGCGAATCACATGCCCTCCTCCGAGGTGAACAACCCAACGCGCAAATCTTTGGCAAAATAGATCTCCTTCCCATCGGCGGCCACGACTCCATTTGCGATGCCCATGCACAGGTTGCGCATAATTACACGCTTGAGATCGACGCGGTAGGTCACGAGTTTGGAATCCGGCGTGACCTGCCCGGTAAATTTTACCTCTCCGGCCCCGAGGGCTCGACCCCGCCCGGGTCCGCCCATCCACCCGAGGAAAAAGCCGACCAACTGCCAAAGCGCGTCCAGACCCAAGCATCCAGGCATTACCGGATCACCTATGAAGTGACAATCGAAAAACCACAATTCCGGCTTTACGTCCAATTCCGCAATGATAAAACCTTTGTCGTGCGCCCCACCGTTCGATGCGATTCCCGTTATACGATCGAACATCAACATCGGCGGATGCGGCAATTGCGCGTTACCCGGCCCGAAAAGTTCACCGCGGGCGCAGGCCAAGAGTTCGTCGTAATGATAAAAGCTTTTAGAGGCCACTCGGCACAATTATTCGTATTGGCGGGGGTACGGCTGCATTAATCGGTCTAGATTAGCGTCAAAGCCCGAAAAATCAAGCACACATGGACGACCCGTTGCTGCACAAAGACGGCGATC
>JBFGKR010000170.1:0-5016 GCA_041576575.1 Arenicellales bacterium
CCCCTGACCGACACCTTCCGTGCTGGGATAGACCGGTGTCAGGGCCTCGACATCGTCGGGCTCAAATTCCTGATCACTCAACGCGTACTCCGGATGCACCATTTCAATGGTGGACGGACCTCGCCGTATTTCGCCAAAGCATCGCATCCATCGGCCGCGCCTCAAACGGTCCTGCTGTGCCGCGCTGAAATGGAACAATCTGATTGTCAACAACCCGCTGCCGTCGCTGATAAGACACAGCAAACTGCGCCGCCGCCCGTAGCGCACACCGACATGTTCGATCTTTCCGACCACTACGACTTCGTCTCCGGGTCGCGCCGCTCCTATCGGCGTAACGACGGTTCTGTCCTGGTATCGGAATGGCAGATGGAACAACAGGTCCTGCACGGTGCGGATCCCCAGTCGCGCCAGCTTCGACGCAAGCTGCGGGCCGACACCCTTCAAAGCGGAGACCGGTATTCTGGCTGGATCACCGGTTGTGCGAGAACTCGTCTGTGCCCGCATATTGCATCAAGGCGATGAGAAACAAGGCCAACGCTTCATTGGTGTTGCGCGACTCGCGCGATGTTGCGAGTTGCGCTTCGCAAGCTCTGTGGTCGCCCGTTCCGGGGCCGACTCAATTTCGGATACCCGCGTTTGCGCATCACTCAATCCACGGCCAATGCCGCGCTTTCGCTCCAGTTTAGCGGCCCGCTGCACGATCCCATCGCAGTCGTCAGCAGTTCGTCGGCACTATGCGGATCAGGCGGGTGAACCTGCAAAAAGCATCGGTCGTGGACCGAAAAGGGCCATGCCCGCTCGGCAGCACCGCTACGCCCCCAGTTCCGGACCTTCGTCCAGTTCGAGTATCGCATCGATTTCCAGTCGAGCCCCCTTGGGCAGAGTAGCCACACCAATCACTGCACGCGCGGGATAGGGTTTGCGGAAATATTCGCCCATGACCTCGTTCACGATGGAAAAATTCGCCATGTCGATGATGAATACGTTGAGCTTGACGACATCGGCCAAAGACCCACCCGCGGCCTTCGCCACAGCATTGAGATTCTCGAAAACGCGATGAGCCTGTTTGCGAAAATCTCCATCGACGAGCTCCATGGTGTCGGGATCCAACGGAATCTGCCCGGATACGTACACAGTATTGCCCGCGCGGACGGCTTGCGAATACGTTCCAATCGCATTGGGCGCTTTCGTGCTGTGCACGGTCTTTCTGCGTGTCATCAATCTAATTCTCCGCGTGTATCAACCTTTAGCCCGATAAACACGAACCACGGATGCCTCTTTGCGCAATTGGCGCAATATTCTCGCCAAGTGATTCCTGTCAGAAACCTCGATGACGAAACGAATTGCAGGAAAGTGACCGTCCCGCTCGTCGACATTGACATTGTTAATGTTGGATTCCTGTTCCGCGATTATAGTGGTGATGCGGGCCAGCACACCCCGTTGATTGTGCACCTCCACTCTTAGGTTGACGGAAAACCTGCCGTCGACATCGTCGTCCCACTCCACCGGAATCCATTTATCGGGCTGCCTGCGATTACCTCTGGCGTTCGGGCAATCCGAAGTATGAATGACGATGCCGCGGCCCGTGGTGAACAACCCGACGATGGTATCGCCCGGAATCGGACTGCAGCATCGCGCGTACTTAATGAGCATACCCTCGGAGCCACGAATCGCCAGAGACTCTTCGGCTCCAGCTTTGCACGAGCTGTCGTTGTCGGCCGGCGGCGGCAATAGTTGTTTCGCAACCATGTCCGCCATCCGTTTTCCCAAACCGATGTCGCACAACAGGTCATCCCAGTCGTCGATTCCGAGCGTGTCCAACAGCATCATGCGTTGCTCATCGCTCACTTTCTTGCGTCCAAACCTACGGGTTTTGACCGCCCGGTCGAGCAGGCGTTTGCCCAATTTGACCGCTTCGTAGCGTCGTTGGCTTTTCAGGTAGTTTCGAATCGTGGCGCGCGATTTGCCGGTCACCGCATAATTCAACCAGCTCACGGTAGGGCGGGTGTTTTCCGACGTTATTATCTCGACGTGGTCGCCATTGTTGAGCACCGTGGGTAACGGAACCAGCTCCCGGTTGACGCGTGCACCTGCACAGCGGTTTCCGATGTCGGAATGCACCGCATAGGCGAAGTCCAAGGCCGTCGAACCCCGTGGCATTTTTTTTATATCGCCTTTGGGTGTGAACACGTACACTTCGTCGGGGAACAGATCAATTTTCAAATGTTCCAGAAACTCGCTCGGATTACCGGTTTGTTTCTGCGTATCCAGCAGGTCTAACAGCCACTGACGCGCCAACTGCCTGGGCTTGACGCCGGTATCCGGTCCCGATTTGTATACCCAGTGCGCGGCGACCCCGGCTTCGGCGATTCGGTTCATACCCTCGGTGCGGATTTGAATCTCGAGAGATTCCCCGAAGGCACCGAATACGACGGTGTGGAGGGACTGATATCCGTTCGCCTTCGGTATGGCGATATAGTCTCGAAATCTTCCTGGAATCGGTTTGTACAGATTGTGGACGATGCCCAAAGCTCGGTAACAATCGTCTACCGCGTCCACGATGATCCGGAATCCGTAGATATCGTGCAGCTCCTCGAAGGAACTGCGCTTTCGGGACATTTTTTTGTAGATACTGAAGGCGCTCTTTTTGCGCCCGATCACCTGTGCATTCAGTCCGGATTCCCGCAGCTCCCTCTCGATACTCTCCGTGAGCTTTTTCACCACCGACCTGCGGTTTCCGGCACGTCTCTTCAGGGCCCTCGCAATCGCGCGGTGCCGCTTCGGGTAGATATACTGAAAGCTCAGGTCCTCCAGCTCCCTGCTCCACTGGTGGAGGCCCAGTCGATTGGCAATGGGCGCATAGATGTCCAGCGTCTGCTTGGCGATAGTCCTGCGTTTAGCCGCCGGTAACGCGCCCAGAGTTCTCATGTTATGTATCCGATCCGCAAGCTTGATCAGGATCACCCGAATGTCTTGGGACATCGCCATGAGCATTTTGCGCAGATTTTCGGCCTCTGCATGCTCTTTGCTGTCGAACTCTATTTGGCCAATCTTGCTTACGCCGTCGACCAAATAAGCGACTTCTTCTCCAAATTCCGCTGCGATTTGCTCCGGCTTTGTAGAGGTATCTTCAACAACGTCGTGCAGTATCGCGGCAATGATGCTGCGACTGTCCAGACGTATCTCCGAGAGTATTTCTGCGACCGCAATGGGGTGGTGTATGTACGGCTCGCCGCTGCGCCGTCGTTGTCCTCGATGGGCTTGCGCGCCAAACAGATAGGCGTTATAGACTTCCTCGACGGCGCGCTCGTCCAGATAGGCGCTAAGCTTGTCGCACAGCGCATTCGCGGGTTTTTTTGGAACCCGCGAGCCGGAGGTTTCGGTATTACGCGGTCGTTTCCTCCGCAGAGCCGATATCTGCATCTTGAGAAGCCTCTTCCGCTGTTTCGATGTGCTCCTGTTCGTCGTCCAGGTCCAGGGTGGGTGGCTCATCCTCCAGAATCGCCTTCGTTACCTTGCCCTCCGCAATTTCGCGTAAGGCGATGACCGTAGGTTTGTCGTTTTCCACTTCTATCAACGGTGACGCACCCATGGCAAGTTGCCGCGCACGCTTGGTTGCGACCAACACGAGCTGGAATCTGTTGTCGACGTGTTCCAGGCAGTCCTCAACTGTTATCCTAGCCATACTTTACCTCCCAAAATGAATAAATCTGCGGATTTCCACTCATACGCGATTAGGCGCTCTTAAGCAACCGCTTCGTAATGTCCGTATTCATTGGGCGCCGCTCCTCTGCGCGACCGGCGACGATGGCCCGCAAATCGGCCAGAGCCTGGTCGAAATCATCGTTTACGACCACATACTCATACTCTTTATAATGCCGCATCTCTTCCACCGCCTGGCGCATGCGATGAGTAATTACGGCTTCCGAATCCTGCGCTCTGTTTCGCAACCTTTTTTCCAGTTCATCCATACTCGGAGGAACAATAAAGACGCTGCAGACGTCGCGCTTACTTCTTCGGACTTCTCTCGCGCCCTGCCAATCTATGTCCAGCAGGACATTGGTCCCTCGCGATAAATGCCCCTCCACGGCGTCGTTGGAAGTACCGTAATAATTGTTGAACACCAGAGCGTATTCCAGAAATTTATCCGCGCTCACCATGCGTTGGAATTGTTCCTTGTCGACGAAGTAGTAATCCACGCCTTCGACTTCACCTTCGCGGCGCGGTCGGGTGGTGTGCGATACCGATAATACCGTATCGGACAGCGACCCCACCAACGCCTTTGCAAGCGTGGTTTTACCCGCGCCTGAGGGCGCGGATATGATGACTAATCTTCCACGGGACACTATTGTTCTCGGGTGATTTGAATGCGAGCAACTCCGGTGGGACGGGTACAGAAACCCGGCTACGCCCCATTTTATTCTATATTTTGCACCTGTTCACGCATCTGTTCGATGAGCACTTTGAGCTCCACGGATGCCTGGGTCATTGCAGTGTCCACCGATTTCGCACCCAGCGTGTTTGCTTCGCGATGCAGTTCCTGCATTAGGAAATCCAAACGCCGGCCAATAGCCACGTCCTTGCTGAGCACGGACTGCACTTCTTCCAGATGCACTTCCAGACGGTCTATCTCCTCGGCGACGTCCATTTTCTGCATGAACAGAACCATCTCCTGTTCCACCCGGTTGGGGTCCATCTGCTCAAGCACCTCCGCCAGCCGCTCCTGCAATCGCTGTCTGAACGCGGCGTTGATCGAAGGCAGGGCCTTCCTGACCCCGGCAACGACTTTTCGCGCCGACGCGACCCGTTCCAGGACCAATTTCGCCACCAGCTCCCCTTCTTTTTTCCTCGACACCCGTAGGTCCCGCAGCGCACCCGACACAATGTCACCAACCGCCTTCTTAAGGATCTCGATGTCCAGTTCCGGCGGCCTGATCACCCCCGGCCAACGTAGGATATCGATGGCGCGGATCGGTGCGATATCCGCGTATTGCTGGCGAATGCCGGCGACGATCG
>JBFGKR010000171.1:0-4954 GCA_041576575.1 Arenicellales bacterium
CCCGTTTCTACGACCACTGGATGACCGCAGTAGGGACACTCGCCGGAGTGGATGTCGTTGTCGAATGCAAACGACGCTCCGCAGGCGTCGCATTTCGTCAGCCCGACCGAAGGCCGCTTATCGACGTGCCGGGCCGCAGCAAGCTCCTCCAGTGCACTACGAAAATCGTACTCACGGATGCTGCTGAGTGGCGGAGGTATAAGCTCCTTATTTTTACAATACGCGCATTCGAGAAACTTGGTGCCTGGGGCATATACAAGCAGTGCCCCGCATTTTTCGCAAGGAAATTGATGCCGGCTGCCTGCGTTGGGCTCGGGGGTCGATGCCATACGTCAACGCCGACAAAGAGGCGCAATTGGCTAGCGTTGTGGCAGAGGGGGAGGAACTTTGGCAAAGACCTCGTCGAGCAGCTCTACTTGACCCGCCGGCGTCCAGTCCACCAGCGTTCGAGTCCAAACCAGCGATTCGCGCACCACTTCTCCAGATTCGATCTTGGCCTCGAGCTCTGCGAGGCTTACCGGCCCCTCCTGGCGACCACCGATCTCGACATAGTACTTTTCCTCCGGTGACGGTTTCCCCTCCCTCTTGCCGGACAGCTTGAGATATTCCTCTCTCGACGGGGACGCGGACAAGGACTCCGCCATCTTGTTGGCCATGGCAAATCCGATCCCTAAACCGATGCCCTCCGCGGCGCCACCGCCGGGATTGCTCGCCGCGGCAGTCATCGCTTCTGCAGCCTGAAAGCTGGCGTAGTCGCGGAGACTGGCCACCACGCCCATACTGGTGCGCCGATCCAGCGCCTGTTCCACCACTGGCGGAAGAGAAATGTTCTCCACCAAAAGCTGGGTCACGTCCAATCCGTAGGCCACGAACTCCGGACGAATCTTATTGCTGACATAGGTACTCAAGTCTTCGTAGTTGGCGGCGAGATCCAATACCGGAATCCCGGATTGCCCGAGTATGGACGCAAACCGCGATACGATAAGGTTTCGCAACTGATTAGTGATTTCATCTGTGGTGAAGTGCGAATCGGTACCTACGATCTCCTTCATGAAAACTACGGGTTCTGCGATACGAATGGAGTAGGTGCCAAACCCCCGCAGCCGAACCGGCCCGAATTCTGGATCGCGCAGCATCACCGGATTCTTGGTTCCCCACTTCAAATCCGTGAACTGGCGAGTACTGAAAAAATAGACCTCCGACTTGAAAGGACTCTCAAACCCATGGGGCCACCCCTGCAGAGTGGATAAAATCGGCAGGTTGTTCGTCTTTAACTCGTACATGCCCGGTTTGAATACGTCCGCGACTTGTCCTTCGTTGACGAAAACCGCAACCTGGGATTCTCTCACCGTCAGTTTGGCGCCGTATTTGATTTCGTTTCCGTATCGCTCGAAGCGATACACCAGGGTGTCGTTGGAGTCGTCGACCCACTCGATAATATCGACGAATTCGCCAAACAGCTTGTCCAACAACCCCATAGCTACGCCTCCGCCGCAGGCGGCTTGATACGCGCCGAAGCGGCGCTCAAGGTTTGACGCAACTCGTCTTCGGCCTTTTGCAATTCGACCAAGGCCTCGGCGCGCAAACGCTTGCCCTCGTCTGCGATTCGAAGGCTGTCTTCGATGGTTTCGATCAAAGTTCGGTTCGCCCTTTTGACCGCTTCGATGTCGAACACTCCCCGCTCTATCTGTCTTCTGGTTTCTTCGTTGGCAGTGCGAAGCATCTCGGCATTTTTCTCGAGCAGATCGTTGGTCAGGTCCGAAGCCGCCTTGACGGACTTCGTCGCCTGCTGGGAGCGGAAGATCGTCACCGCCGTCGCGAGCTGTTGCCGCCACAGGGGCACGGTGTTCACAAGGGTTGAGTTGATCTTCGTCACTAAGCCCTTGTCATTCTCCTGTACGATGCGAATGCTCGGAAGGCTTTGCATTGTGACCTGGCGGGTTAGTCTTAGGTCGTGTACGCGACGTTCGAGGTCATCTCTAGCGCTGCGCAAGTCCCGCAACTCCTGCGCTTCCAAGGTTTCCTTGGCTCCGGCAACCGCCTGTTCCTTCGCCGGGATCACTTCGGTGTCCAGCTGCTCCAGCTTCCCATTGCCGGCCGCAATGTATAGCTCCAGCTCATGAAAATAGTCCAGGTTTGCATCGTACAATCGATCTAAAGATACGATATCTGTGAGCAACTTCGTCTTATGGTCCTCAAGATTATTGGTAATCCCGTCGATTTGTTTACTTACTTTCTCGTATTGCTGCAGAAATTTGACGACTGGTTTGGCGCGGCCAAAGAGACGAGCGAAAAATCCCGATTGTCTTAGACCCTCCGAATCAAAGCCGCGCAAGGTAGCGACCATGTCGTTCAACGCATCGCCCGCTCCGCCCACGTCCTTGTTGCGCACGCCTTCCAACATATTGTCCGAAATCTCGGTCAATTTCTCTTGCGCCTCGGCCCCGAAGAATATAATAGAGTTGGTGTCTGAAACATCGATCTTAGACGTCAGCGCATCGATCTTGGATCGCTCGTCCTCCGATACTTTATCGAGAGACACGACGACGTCCTCCACGTCCGGAAGCATCGCGCGTTCAAAAAGTTTCGGGTCTATTTCTACGTCAGTAGTTGTTTGCTTCATGAATATTCCGCCTCGGTCTCTGGGTTCGATTCGCCTACAAGATGCCCTCTCGCTTGAGTTGGGTTGCAAGAACTTCGATCTGTACATCCAGATCAAGAACATCGTTTTGCAGAAGCTTTCGATGCTGCTTCTCGAAAACCTCCTCGATCGTAATCAAAACACTACGAAAATTTGTCTCCAGTTCATCCGTGCTCGTTTTGGTGTGCGTCTTTGCATATCCCTCGATGACCTTTCGCGCCCCTTCCAGATACGTATTCAAGAACTTGCGCGCTCGGCGCAAATCCCGTGGATCTTCTTCGATGACAGTGAGGATCTTTCTCGCCGCGAACGCGATGCGCAGTATACGATCATTAAGTTCCTGATTCTGAATTGCGGCGCTCGCGGTTTCAATCTTGCGCACGAGGTGTTCCGCGTCTTCCAGCGCTTGCACGACTTCCGATGTTGTGTATCCATAACCCGCCGTGGCGACTTTTTCCTTTCGCGGATCGGTGCCGTAAACCAGAAGAGTTCCCAGCGCCGCGCCGATGCCAAAACAGATGGCCACCAACAGTGTGTGGCCCGCACCGAACTTCGCGGCAGTCATCACACCGAATCCTAAGGTCAACGACGCCAGCAATTTGAATGGATACTTCGGCGCGACTGCGACCTTCTTACTCTTATAAACCTGTTCAAGATACAGTCCTCTGCGCAGAGATGACGCGCCGATCAGCAGCAAGACCGCGGCGGACGCGTTACCCAACACACCGGAAAAGTGCCCGCGACCGAGCGATACCGCGACCGCCATAAATAACGGAATCGGGAAGACGAACAAGAACGCGCCGCCAAAATGCAGGCTACCGGGCACCCGGGTTACCCGTTTCGCGCTGGTGAAAGAATCGCCTCCCGATTTCTTGATCATGAAAACAGCGCTCAATTACGGCGTACGGATTGACCTTCGAGATAGATCACTCCGGATGCCGGACGAGCGTCCGCATCCGCGGTCCAGCTGAAAAAAAAAGCCTGGCAGCTCGCGATTCCAGCGGTAACTAAGAGCAGAAAAACGCCAAGCGATTTGCGCAACATGAGCTTGGAATCCAATCGCCACCCTCCCCGACGCAAGGGCAAAAAAGAGCGTTAGATTAGGTCCGTTGCGCCGGGATTACAAGCTCCTTCACATTTGTTCACGGACACAGGACCGCGCCGGAGTTCAGTCCAGCAGCGTCCTGACAAACTGCGGAACTATGCGGGAGGCCGCTCCGTAAACCTTCTCGGCGAACAGGGTGTCAACCGCCGACGGCTCGAGATTGAGCTCAACGGTGTGCGCAGCCGCCGCGACCGCGACATCCACGAATCCTGCGGCGGGGTAAACATGGGCAGACGTGCCGATCGCGTCAAACAGATCACAGCGCTGGAGTGCGGCATAAATCTCGTTCAAAGCGAAAGGCGTTTCTCCGAACCAGACGACATGAGGACGAACGCCGCTCCTTCGCCCGCAATGGACGCAGGTGTCTGTGACGGCGAGATCGGAATCGGCTTCGCCGACGACACCACAGTGTGTACAACGTTTTCTCAGCATCTCGCCGTGCATATGGATCAAATTCGTAGATCCCGATCGCTCGTGGAGGTCGTCGACATTCTGCGTCACGAGAAGAAACCTGCCGGGAAATCCCACCTCGAGTTCGGCCAGCGCGTAATGGGCGGCATTCGGTTCAATCGAAGCCGACAACAGCTGCCGCCGCCTCCCATTGTAAAATCGGTGCACGAGCTCCGGATTGGACGCAAACCCTTCGGGTGAGGCGACCTCTTCGACGCGGTGGTTTTCCCACAAGCCGCCACTCCCGCGGAATGTTTGAATACCCGATTCAGCCGATATCCCGGCGCCGGTCAAGACGACGATCGATTTATGGCGCATCCGCGACAAAGATTAAGCGATACGGAACGCCTTCCCAGCGCGGTTTGCCGCTCGCCGGTCGCCAACCCGTCGCCGGTCGTCGTTGCCCGGTTCCCATCTGATGCTGGCTCGGCGCTCGCCGGGTCTTCTTCGCTCACACGTGTTACGTCGCCGCTCGCGCCCCGCGCTGTCGCGGCGTTGGACCTGATCGACCATGGACACCCCCATTTGTTACTTACTCTGCACCTCGAACACCCAAGTTCCAGTGAAACGCGATTTTTCCTTGAAGTCAATACCACAAACCGTTGATATGCCACCTGGGATGCGATCCCAGAAACGACCGCAGTGCGTGGTCGGAAGCCGGCACAGATGCGTCCAGCCAAGCCGGTTCATGATATTCCGGCTCGCTGCGTGCGATCTCACGCAACCGTCGAACACGATCTTCGGTCGCAGGATGGGTC
>JBFGKR010000172.1:0-4940 GCA_041576575.1 Arenicellales bacterium
CCTAAATACACGTACGCTTCGCAAACGTCGCGCAAGACGCGACGGCGCGCGTGGACGAATGGCGCGGGAAACTTGCGCTGCGTCCCGCGGATCTCGCGACCCGTGTGTTCGGCGTCGGCGTGGGCAGCTTCCCGCGGGCGTATTTCTGGGCCGACCCCGGGTCGTCGCGACCAGCGAGCTTCGCCTATCTGCGCGAGGGCGGCAACCGCTTCCTGCGCTTGGGATCGGGGAATCCGTTGTACGTCCTGCAGCGTATCCGACCGAGTCCGGCTCAGGACCATCGGCTGCGCCTGAGTCTGCGCGCAACCGCTGCGAACGCCGGGTTGAACGTCCTCGTCTGTGAGAAATCCTTGCTCTATTCGGCGCGCTGCGTTTCCAAAACAATCGGCGCCACCAAATCACGCGATGCTTGGCAGAACCACGAGGCTGCGTTTACGCTGGACAACTTCGGCGCCTCGGGCAGACCGGTGTTCTTGGCGCTGTACAACTCCAGAGACGGCACTGTGGTCGATATCGATCGCGTCAGTTTCATGGCATCGGACGGGGTCGAACTCATTGCCAACGGTGATTTTTCTGGGGGTTCGGATCGGTGGTTTTTCGTCAGCGACGACCACTACAGCTGGTATACGAACAGTCTTTGGGTACACGTTCTGTTCGAGCAGGGCTGGCTCGGCTTGCTGCTTTTGGGGCTGCTCGTCTTGC
Organism: Arenicellales bacterium; assembly: GCA_041576575.1. Lineage (GTDB taxonomy): Bacteria > Pseudomonadota > Gammaproteobacteria > Arenicellales > JAANXG01 > CALZGZ01. The sequence continues at coordinate 703 of JBFGKR010000172.1, forward strand.
TCGTCCTGCGGGCGCTCGCACGGACCGCCTGGCGCGGAGATTCGACATCTTGGGTCTTGTTGTCCTCCCTGGCGGCCGGACTGACCGTGGCCGCGACGGACAGCATTTTGAGCGCTCCGCGCATCGCGCTGTTGTTGTTTCTTCTATTGTTCGTGTCGCTGCTCCACACCAGTTCCAGCGTTGCCGAGGTGGAATCAAGGGCCTCGGTAAGACGCCGCTCTGGTAGAACAAGACGCCGACAAATACAAACCGCGAGTGTTGTAAAGTAATGGTTGGAGAACGCTGGGGCAGCGGGCGGCACTTCGTCCTTTAAAAACTTCATCGGTAGCGCAAGCCGGCGGACCGACCGCCGGCAAATTTAACGCTGTAGCGACATTACGTTAACCAAAGGTGAGAACACCATGCCTGGAATAAAACTTGATATACGTCCGATCGTACTGTTAGCCGCGCTGATTCCGTGGTCTTCCCATGCCTTGGAGATTGAGATCCAGGGTCGAGGTTTGGCGCCGGCGTCCCCCACCGATATGTGTGTACACATCGCGGGGGAATACCAAGGCGTCCGAATCGAGGACAGCGAGGCCGGTAAGCGGGCGCGCATCTGCCAACAGAGCAAGCCCAACAACCTCCTTGTCCTAAGCAACGCGAACTTTGTCGCAACGCAGGATCGATCGGTAGTGAATGTGCGATTTCATCATCAGTTTGCGCCGCGCCTCAACGGACCGGTCATCGGGCGGGCGAGCCTGCTGGGGTTTTTCGCGACGGCAACCGGCACCGCAGCGCCTTCCGGGGACAGCGTCGAATTGCGAGGTTTCCTCAGTCAGGGCGCGAGCGAAGACCCGATCCAGGAGGCCCTTGCGCACACGGTGGGAGAACGTGAGGACCTGCAGAGCGCGGTGTTTGATCTCGACACCGAGAAGGAATATCTCGTTGCCGGCGCACGGGCGTTGCGGGGAAGCCTGCGCATATCTCTCAATCGATCGGGACATCAGATGGTGATCCGGGCGATTCGGGTGAGCCTCGATCCCCCGTGGTACACCAGAGAACGGACGTCCGAGTAATTCTTCAATGATTGCGTTCGCGGCGCCGCGATTGGTGGGCAGCACGGCTTCGAGTCCTACGCCACGATGGACGAGTTCGGATGGATGTCGCGCCGCGCGTCTATTCGGTAACGACGTAGAAGTACGCGGGTTCGCCCGGGACGAGGAGTTCAATGACCGACGAATAGGAGCGGATCTCCCCGCGCAACAACGGCTGTTTGTGGGGCACCTCGTCCACGCCGAGTTGAACCCCGAGATTGTCGAACATGAGGATCTTCACCACCGGTTCCGTTTTGAAATCGGTGTCGTTTTCCATCACGATTTTGTACTCGTAGTTCTGCTTATTCGGTTTTTTGAGCAGCGTGAACAGGATGTTTTTCACGTAGCCTTCGTGCACCGGCAGGACCTTGTCGAATTCCAAGCGACGCAATTGCGGAAATCGGCCCTGGACGGCGGCCTCCAGCTGCCGTTCCGCGTGAGCGAGCTCGGAGCGGGTGTCGGCGAGTTTCGCTTCGCTTTCCTCTAGCGCGACTTGGAGGACGTCTGCCGTGGTGCTCAGAGACGCGATCTTGATGGCGCCGAACAGAATCACGAGGAAGGCCAGTAACAGGACACCGACCAGACCGGTGAACATCGGTATGTGTCGATGCACGCGGGTGCGCCGGCCCCGAGATCGGCGCGAACGGGCGCGCAGATTGGTGACCCCGGCGTCCGCTCGCGCGTCCGGGTTCTGTTGCGCAGTCGATTGCTCGGCCTGGGAGCCCGTCATGCCGAAACCTTGTTAAATTGGATACAATCCCACCTAAGTTACGTTCCCATTTTATCTTGATTTGGCCTTGCATTCACCCACAAAAGACGGTTTTCACCGGGTCGGAACACAAATATCAAGTTTGCCAAAATGTGGCCGGTACTTCCCACCAGCACCCCAAACGCCGCGGCACACCACGGGCGCTGGGAGCCCGGAGGGTGCGTTGTGCACAGAGCCTGGAAATGGGTTCTAAATTCTATTCAAACTCGTTGTAAATTCACATGAAGACCAAAGGCAGGTGTGCGAAGACACGCTCCATTGGCGTGGCCGGCGTTGCGACGCTGCTACTCCTGGTTTACCCCGCCGCCCGTGCCGACACGCTGGCCGGATCCATCAAACAGGTGAAATCGTCCGTCGTCGCCGTCGGCACCTACCACCCCACGCGGACTCCTCGGGCCAAGCTGACCGGCACCGGCTTTGTAATCGGCGACGGCCGCCACGTGATCACCAACGCCCACGTGCTGCCCGACGTTCTGGACGGCAAGAACAAAGAACGCATCGCGGTGTTCGCCGGGCAGGGCTCGAAACCGGAAGTGATCACCGCCGAGACCGTCGCGCTCGATCGGAACTACGACATCGCGGTCTTGAAAATGCGCCGACGCAAACTGCCGGCGCTCCGCCTGGGTCGATCACGGGGTGTGGAAGAGGGGCGGCGTGTCGCTTTCACGGGCTTTCCCATCGGCTCTGTGCTGGGGCTGTACCCGGTGACCCACACGGGCATCGTGTCGGCCATCACCCCGATCGCGGTCCCCGTTCCGGCGGCGAGGCAGCTCAATCCCAAGCTCATTCGCCGCATGCGGTCTTCGTACAAGGTGTTCCAGCTCGACGCCACCGCTTATCCCGGGAACAGCGGCAGTCCGGTCTTCGATCCGGCCACGGCGGAGGTCATCGGAATCGTGAACAAGGTGTTCGTCCAGGGCACCAAGGAGGCCCTTTTGGAAAACCCCAGCGGCATCACCTATGCTATTCCCATCCATTACGCGAAGGACCTGCTGAAGAAAAAGGGAATAACGCTCGCGCCGGAGTGAGCGGCCGGCGTGCCGCCGTCACGCGGTCGCGACCTCAGAAGCGGTATCGCATTCATGCTCAAGTTGAAAGTCGTCAACGTTGTGGGCGCCCGCCCCAACTTCATGAAAATCGCGCCGATCTTTGAGGCGATGCGCGCTTATCCGGGTATCGAGCCGTATCTGCTGCACACCGGGCAGCACTACGACCGCACCATGTCCGAGCTGTTTTTCAACAATCTCGGCATGCCCGAACCCGACCGCTATCTGGGCGTGGGATCGGGCGATCACGGGGAGCAGACCGGCAGGATCATGATTGCGTTTGAGGGGGTCATGCGGGAACTCGAACCGCGGCTGGTAGTCGTAGTCGGCGATGTCAATTCCACCATTGCCTGCGGGTTGGTTGCGGTGAAGCGCGGTGCAAGACTCGCGCACGTCGAGGCCGGTCTGCGTTCCTTCGACCGCAGCATGCCCGAAGAAGTCAACCGCGTGCTCACCGACCAGATCTCCGACTATCTGTTCACGACCGAGGTCTCGGCGCGGGACAATCTGGTGCGCGAGGGGATCGACGAGGCCAAGATCCATTTCGTGGGAAACGTCATGATCGACACCCTGCTTCGGCATCGCGAGAAAGCGGCGCGGCGGCCCATCATGAAGCAGCTGGGAATCACGCCGAAACAGTTCGCGTTGCTGACGCTGCACCGGCCGTCCAATGTGGACGACAAAGCGGTGTTCGCGGGTTTGGTCGGTGCCTTGGGCGCGATTTCGGAACGCATCCCGCTGATATTTCCCGTGCACCCGCGTACGCGGCAGCGGTTGACGCAATTCGGCCTCGACGAGGAGCTGACGCGATGGCCCAATCTGAAGCTGGTGGAACCGCTCGGGTATTTGGATTTTCTCCAATGCATGGACAACGCACGCCTCGTTATCACGGATTCCGGCGGCATTCAGGAAGAGACCACCGTCCTGGGCGTGCCCTGTGTGACCGCCCGGGATAACACCGAACGACCGGTGACCGTGAGCGAGGGCACCAATGTCGTCGTCGGTCGGGATCCGGGCCGACTGCGCGCGGCCGCGTTTCAGATCCTTGACGGCGCAAACAAGCCCGGTCGGATCCCGGAACTTTGGGACGGTAAGGCGGCGGGTCGCATCGTGGACATATTGTGGGAGAGGAAAGGTTTTGCATCGGCAAGAAATTCCCGCGAACGGGTTTGACGATTTTTCGCCAAACGCGCGCCGCTGGCGCCGTCTTTTCGCTTCTTATAAAGTAGTAAAAATCCTTATTATGTACGTGATCGTAGAGGGGGTACGTCAACAGATGGTACACGATTTAGGGGGATGTAGATGATGCGCATTCGGACCCTGCTGGTCGCGGCGCTCTTTGGCGCC
>JBFGKR010000173.1:0-4937 GCA_041576575.1 Arenicellales bacterium
CGTTTCTGTTTGTCGATGTTGACGATTTCAGAGAGGTCAACGACACGCTCGGGCATTTCGCTGGAGACGAGATCCTGATTGAGATCAGCCGGCGAATTCGCAGATGTCTGCGCGCGACGGACATTGCGGCGCGCTTGAGTAGCGACGAATTCGCAGTATTGCAGGAAGGAGTGTGTGGAGAAGATGACGCAGTCGCCACGGCCCAACGTGTGCACAAAGAAATGTCCGAACCCTTCATGACCAGCGTGCAAGCGACTCCCATCAATATCTCGGCGAGCATCGGAATCGCATTGGAAGGAGCTGGTGGCACGACCGCCGTGGAATTGCTGCGCAACGCCAATATAGCGATGCGAAAAGCCAAGCAGAAACGGGAAGGCGGCGCCGTGGTCGTGTTCGACGAAAGCATTAAAACGGCTTCGTTCGAGAAGCTCGATATTGAGAGGGAATTGCGACGGGCTTTGGACAACCAGGAATTCGACATGTGTTACCAGCCGATTTTTTCGCTTACCAGCGGTCAATTGGTGGCGATTGAGGCTTTGATACGTTGGCGGCATCCAGATCGCGGCGTGATACCCGCCAATGCTTTCGTGGCGACGGCGGATCGTATCGGTTTGATCGGGGATATAGATCGATGGGTGTTTGATCAGGCCTGTTCGGCGATGCAGAACCTAGATGTCGATGGCTCAAATCCGTTGGACCTACACTTGAATCTTCTGCCCTCGCGTCTGGCGGACCTGCGCACCGCGCAAGAACTGGACGATGCGATCGGGAAATCCGGCATTAATCCCAGGCGAGTCATATTGGAGATATCGGAAAGCGCCGCCATGAATGCCATACAAAAATCCAGGACGGCGTTCAACGCCTATAAATCTGTCGGCGTGCGGCTTGCATTGGACGACTTTGGCACCGGCTACTCCTCGCTCACTTATTTAAATCGGTTTCCCGTAGAGGTCATCAAGATACATCGGCTTTTCATCAGCGGGATTACCGAATTACTCGGCGAGGCCGATCTGGCGCGGGCTATCGTCACTTTGGGAGCCAGCTTGAATATGTCCGTAATCGCACAGGGTGTTGAGCGCAGGGATCAGTTGAGCCAGTTGCGGCAGATGGGTTGCCCTTTCGCACAGGGCACGTATTTGTCCGAGCCGCTTTTTCTTCCGGAGCTCGAACAGCTTATGCACACACCGGACACCATCTCCTATTTGGGCAGCAGAGTAAGTACACTGAGCTAACGAGCCGTATTTTTTTGTGGGGCAGCACCTCCGCTCGGTTCCACGGGTCGCATGGGCGTTGCGCCGAAGCGGCGAGTGATGAAGATTGTCGTCGTCGCGCTCGTTCCAACGAACCGACCCTTACTTCAACGCGCCCGGCATTTTCTTGGCCGAGCCTCCCCGCGCGAGTCATACTTCGGCATCCGAGATTCCCGCTGGCGCCAACCGAAAGGCAGGTTACCAGGAGGACAAGCGTTCGTATTCCAGAGCCCGGGACGCCATGCTTCCGGGCGCGATCTCGCCTTTCTCGGTCACATAGGCCGTCACGAACTCCGAGGAGATGGTTTCGAAAACGGGGCACACAGCCTCGATCGCTTCCGCGCCGGCGTATGTTGCCGCCGTCGCGGCTGTTTCCGTGTCGGCACATTCCTTGGTCTTCAATTTGTCGAGCGCGGACACCACGTAGCAGGGTGTCTCGTAATGCTTGGCCGCGAGCGCTGCGGCGAGGGTTCCAATCTTGTTGACGAAGGCGCCCGACGGCAGAACGGCGTCGGCGCCGATCAAAACCAGGTCGACGCTGTGTTGTTGAATCACGTGCGGAATCGCGCTATCCGGCACGAGGAGCACGTTCTTCCCCGCACGCGAAAGGGATTCCGCGACCGATACGCCTTCGCCGCCGGGACGGGATTCCGCGACGATTATTTTTTTCGGTTGCGGCCGCGCAATTAAAAGGCCTTCGAGCGTCGTGCCGGAACGCGATACCGTGATCAACCGGCGGTCGGCCGCGTAGGACGCTGCGTGTTTCGCGGCAAGATCGTCTGCCTCCAGAGCAGAGACCAACACAGCCGCAGCGGCCTTCTCGACCACCGCGGCCGACTGCGCTTCCCGGCATCGATGCATAGCTCGATTGACTCGGTTCGCGATCACCGCCATGGCGGGCCGCGCCTCTACGAGCGTTTTGGCCAGCCGCTTCAACTGCGACCAATCGGCGTCCCCGCCCGAGTTCCGGTGCAAGACCGACGCCGCCTCGTCTCGCAGCACTTGCAGGGCCTCGTAGGACAAGTATGCCGACCCGTGGACACGGTCCGCCCTTATTGTCTCCGCAGACGGAGCGACGCGACTGTAGGATGTCCAAAGTTGCGGTACGGTGTCGCGGCGCAATATCTCGGTGGGCGGCACCCACTCCGCTTCGGTGCTTTCCCAGTCGAGCTGCGGATCCCGACTCGCGCAGTCGAACAGAAATGGATGAATGATCCAGCGTGTCTCCAGATCGGGGTCTTCGACTGTAAAAGGATCACCTGCTCGCGCCAATTCAACGTCATGTTCGAGACAGGTTTCCTCGGCGATTTCCTGTAGCGCGGTTTGCACCGGCGATCCATTCATGTGCCCGCTCACCGCCCCCCAACGACCACGATAAGAACCCACTTTCCGGCTTCGCCGAAGCAGCAGGACTTCCCCGCGATTACGCAGAAAACACGTGACGACCTGCTTTTCCTGCAAATGCTTCATCTTCGATCATTCCTCTGGCTCGCGGTCTTGTGCGAAACTGAGCATACCGAGATTGTGAGGGGAACGATATGTTGACCGGATATTATGCACCCATGCCCGACGGAGAAACGATATTCACGGTTGATCCGAGGCCGATCAAATTTGGACCGGGAGCCGTGCGGGAGATCGGAAACGACGCCCGGGTGCTCGGTCTGTCTCGCGTAGCGGTATTCACCGACAAGTCGGTGTTGAACCTGAGTCCGACCCAAGCGGCGCTGGAATCCCTCGAGTCCGATAACGTTGACTACGATATCTACGACGACACCGCCATCGAGCCTACCGATCAATCGTTCATGGCGGCGTCGGATTTCGTCCGCCAAGGCGGCTTCGACGGTCTGGTTTCAATTGGGGGCGGTTCGGTAATCGATACGGCCAAGGCTGCGAATTTGTTCGCGACACACGGTGCGGATCTGCTGGCGTTTGTAAACAAGCCGATTGGCGAGGGGCGACCCGTACCGGGCCCCCTGATGCCCCATATCGCTTGCCCCACCACCGCCGGCACCGGCAGTGAATCCACCGGCGTGGCGGTGTTCGATCTACTATCTCAGCAAGTCAAGACCGGCATTTCCTCCAAGTTCTTAAAACCGAGCATCGGCGTCATTGATCCGATGTTTACGTATACGCTACCCGCGCTGGTGGCCGCCTCGACAGGTTTTGACGTCTTGACCCACGCGATCGAGAGTTATACCGCCATCGCATTCACACAGCGCCCGCGTGCTCGTGATCCCGCCGCGCGGCCGCCTTACCAGGGCGCCAACCCGTACAGCGACTTGGGAAGCTTGGAGGCGATTCGGCTGGGGGGTAAATACCTCGTCCGCGCCGTCGCGGATGCGGGCGATCACGAAGCGCGGGACGCCATGATGTACGCCGCGACCATGGCGGGAATCAGCTTCGGTAATGCCGGTGTGCATATCCCCCACGCGATGAGTTATTCCGTGGCGGGGATGATTCGCAATTACAAACCGCAGGGATGGCCGGAGGACCACGCACTGTGTCCGCATGGCATCTCGGTGGTGGTGAACGCGCCGGCAGCTTTTCGCTTTACCGGGCCCGCGGCGTGTGAACGGCATTTTGATGCCGCCTTGGCATTGGGCGCCGAAGTGCGCGGTTGCGCGCCGGACGAAGCAGGGGAGATCTTGGCAGCGAAGATGATTGAGATGATGAGAGAGGCAGGGATTCCAAACGGCTTGCGCGCGCTCAGTTATAGCGAGGAAGATATTACAGCGCTGGCAAAAGGCGCCTATCAACAGCAGCGTCTGTTGACGATCTCACCGAAACCCGTGCATGAAGAAGACTTGAGTAGGCTCTATCGTGACGCCATGCAGTATTGGTGATTGGGAATGTCACAAAATTATCCGCAATCTGAGCGTCGACTCGGGCGTGAGGCGGCGACATGCGACCGACACGGCGCAGGTGACAAGGATGTCAGTGCGCGCCGGCCTCGGTTCCGGTCAGTCTTGCTAGCAAAGGACGTACAGGACCCGAAGCGGAGCGGCTAGTTGATACTTTCCATGATGTGATCCACCGCCGCCTTGACGTCGTCGTCGCTCAGGCCGGCGTTGCCGCCTTTGGGAGGCATATACCCGGCGCTGCCTTGGTAGCCGTTGATGGCATGATCGTAAAGAACTTCCTTACCTTGAGCGGCGCGATTCGTCCAGTCGTCGGCGGCGCCGAACTTAGGAGCGCCGGCGACTCCTTGAGCGTGACACGCCGCACAAGCCGAGTTGTAGACCGATTCCCCGGATACCGCCTCCGCTTCGCCAGCCGTTGGCGTCGCGGCGGTCGACGCAACTTGGCCTATGTTGATTTGACCGATTGGTTGTATGCGTGCGGCCAGCTCTTTGGCTTTATTCTCCGCTTTGCGTGCCGCCAGCTCGTCCTCAAGGGTACTGCCTACTATGTTGGCAATAATTATGAGCACGATCGTCAAGCCGACCATTGCCGCCAACATGGCACCGAAGATTTTCCCGAATCGGGCGTCACTCATTTTACTTTCACTCATGCTTATACAAGATCCTCCGGATTTGTTTGGTAGGTCCGCGGCAGTACCACTGGCGGCCCCGTGATTGTAAAAACATATAAGTATACCCTAAAATACCTTTGCGGCTCTACGCTGAGCGCGCCCATAGCTCAGTTGGATAGAGCGTTGGCCTCCGGAGCCAAAGGTCAGAGGTTCGA
>JBFGKR010000174.1:0-4914 GCA_041576575.1 Arenicellales bacterium
CCTTGTTGCAGGACCAAGATCGGATGTTCCGGCGAACACTCGATGTTCTGGACAATATGGCGGATCAAAGCCCGGTCATCACCAATCAATTGCGTGTGCGGCGGCGCGCGGTAATGAGCGGTGCGGCACGGCGTGCAGCGCCGTTGAGAATGCCCGGGATAGCGCTGGGCACGGCGGTGTCGATGTTGTCGGCCCTGGCAATCGGATGGCTTTGGTTGACGAATGATGCCGACGATATCAATCCGCAAGCATCTGTCCTGGATCGCGAGGAGATCACCGATCTCACCGACAATCTGGATTTTTATAACTGGCTCGATCACCGTGCAAATATATCCGGCAAATCGGGAAACGGCACGTAATTCATGAATGCTCGCCGGATTTTCGGAAATACGCGGTGCGCGTTGAAATTCTCGCTAGCGGTCGCTCTGGTGTGCCTTTACGCCGAACCGGCGGTCGCGGACGACCAAGGAAAATTTCAAGATCGCCCCCCCGTCTGGAATGAACTCGCCCCACGGGAACGCGGCGTTCTCAAGCACCATTCCGAGCGTTGGCACAAATATCCACCCTCGCTGCGGCAGAGGCTGCAGGGACAGGCAAGGCGAATGATAGAGATGGAGCCGGAACAGCTGGAAAGACTGCGTCGAAGAGCGCGGGAGTTCCGGCAGTTGCCGATACAAAAACAGCAAGCCCTGTGCAATCATTTCGAGCGCGAGCGTGGATATTTGCCTCGCCCTTGTCTCCGATCCGATTAACCTGCATTTTGCACTAAGTACCCAGGCTGATGGCGAAGGGATCAGACGGATGACATGGGTCGACGCGGCAAGCCGGTACAAATTGTCACACGGGTCAATCGAGCGTCACTTGTCTCAGCCGTCGCGCCGCTTCCTCCGGACTCACTGTGTTGACAAAGAGGCCGGAACCGAGTTCAAAGCCGGTAGGTATACTCGTACGCGGACAGATCTCGAGATGCCAGTGGTAGCTGTCCCGCCACTGTTCGCATCCGCGGCTGTGTGGGAGCGAGTGCAGAAAGTAGTTGTATTGGACCCCGCCCAGCACCGCATCCAAACGCCTCATCGTACGACGCAACACGGTCGCAAAATCGGCCATATCTTCCCTTTTCGTATTTAAGAAATCCGCCTCGTGGGACACCGGCAAAATATGCAACTCCCATCCGTATCGACTCGCGAAAGGCTTAATCGCGATAAAGCGGTCACCGTTCTCTACGACGTACTGTCCAATGTCGATCCTACGCTTGATCTCACCGGATTCACGGTCGTAAACAGTGGCCTCAAATGTGAGAGCCTCGTCGATTAGAGCGCAAAAAATACAGTGACCGTGTTTCTCGTAGAACGCCAAACTGTCCTGGACTTCGCGAAAAACGTGCTCCGGTACAACCGGGGTCGCGATCAATTGACTGTGTGTGTGGGGAATACTCCCGCCCGCTGCAGGCCCGTAGTTCTTGAATACCAGCACATAGCGTAAGCGCTTGTCGCTGTCGTACAGCTGCTGTACGCGCTGGCGATACGCCTCGAACAACAGGGCGATATGCGAATCCGACATCTGGTGCAAGCAAATGCCGTGGTTGTCGTGGTCGATGATGACCTCGTGGCGCCCATCTCCGTCAATAATCCGTTGCAAGCCCAGATTGAGCCCCTCTGCGCCACGGTCGTTCCCCAACACAGGATAGAGGTTCTCAACAATACGGATCTTCCAACCGTCCTCGTCGGTGAAACTAGCGAGGTCCGGCGGCGTCATGTGTTCATTGCCTCGACAGAACGGGCAGGTGTCGACGTGAGATCGTGTATCCGGAGGTGCGGGCGCTTCCGACTTCTTGGGACGCATGCCACGTGCCGTGGCGATAAGAACGGATTCCCCCGGCACGACAGGATTAATACGGATCTCTCGAATCGACTCGCTGATGTTGGGCACGCCCGCCTCTCCTATTTCAATTCCCGCGTCGACCCTTGAGTTATCACGGTAACGGAACCGCGTGCGGCGCGAACGCCGCTTGTCCACCAAGTAAATAGGAAACCAAGCCATCCGCCAGTTTGGGCTCAAACCAAGTGGACTTGGGCGGCATGAACTTTCCGGCGTCCGCAACCGCGATGAGGGCCGACATGGGAGTGGGGAAGATGGAAAACGCCACCGCGATCTCACCGCCGTCCACGCGTGCCTGCAACACGTCGACTCCACGCACGCCTCCGACGAACTCGATTCTTGGATCGCGGCGTACGTCTTCGATACCAAGCACCGGCTGCAGCAGGCGATCGGTCAATATGCTGACGTCCAAACGGGCGACGGGGTCCCGGCCCGCCGACCACTTCGGATCAGCGCTGAGTCGATACCACTGTCCATCCACATACATGCCGAACTCGCCGGGCGCGCTGGGGCGTACGGGTAGGTCTTCACATTTCATCGAAAACAACCGCGAGACGCGCTCGATGAACTCGGCTGGGGACAGTCCGTGCAGGTCCTTGACGACGCGATTGTAGTCCAGTATCCGTACCTCCGACACGGGGAACATCACCGCAAGGAAACGATTAGCCGCAACGTCCTTGTATCCGCGCCTCTCGGCGACGCGGGCGGCGGCGGCGGAGCGATGGTGACCGTCGGCGATGTAACACACCGTTATTTCAGCGAAAACCCGCTCGAGTTCCGCAATGGTTGCGACGTCGTCGATGACCCACAAGGAATGCTCGACCCCGTTCAGCGACAGTGCATCGTACACGGGCGGTCCACCGGCGCAGCCGCGGATCAGTTCGCTTGCGCGCGAATGATCGGGATAGACTAATAAAACCGGTCCGGTCTGCGCGTTCAGGGCCTCCATGTGACGCACCCGGTCGTCCTCTTTGTCGGGGCGCGTCAACTCGTGCTTTCGAATGCGGTTAGTCTGGTAATCCGCCAACGATGCCGTTACCACGACGCCCGTTTGGACGTGTTCGCCGCTTTGTAAGCGGTAAGCATAAAAACAGGGGGTTCCCTCTTGCTGCAGAAGTCCCTCGCGGACGAGCTGCGCAAAGTTCTCTCGCCCTTTTGCGTACACCGCGGGATCGTAGACAGAGAGACCCCGCGGCAGGTCGATCTCGGGTTTGGATACGTGCAGAAAGCTATAAGGATTACCCTTTGCGGCCAGGCGCGCCTCCTCCGACGTCAAGACGTCGTAGGGCAAAGCCATAAGCCGCTGCGCCGCATCGATCGTCGGTCGTAGACCACGAAAAGGCTTGATTTCTGGCATGAAATTCGAGAACTCGCTGGCGAAGCGCGCAATTCAATACAACATGCCGGCTCGCGTCAAACTTTTTCTGCGTAGACCCTCCGTTTCAGGAATATTCAGGAATATATGTGCTATTTTAAGATTCACAAATTCAAACCGAAAAAGGAACCCATCGTGAAATCCTGGACCCGCTCAATCTTCGCCGTTGCCGGTCTCGTTCTCATGGTACAAGCCGCCGCCGCCGGGGAATGGCGCACTCGATTTCAGGCCGGTCCCAAGATTACCCTGGGACTCAAGCTCTGGGACTCCAAAGGGGAAATGACCTGGAATCACAACGCATCCATCCAGGATCCGACCCTTGGGAATCCCACCTCGAAACTCACCTACAGAGACATCGATAGCACCGTCGCGGAGATCATGGGACGCATGGCGTTACCACAAAGATTCTATCTCGAATTGGTGTGGGGTTCGGGAGATATCGACGACGGCTCACTGGTGGACGAGGATTTTCTGAGCGCCTTCGGCGCACAGTTTTTTGGAACTACGCAATCCGGCAGCCACTTGTTCTCGCAAACAGTAAGTGATGTCGACGCTTTCGATCTGCATTATTACAGTCTAAAACTGGGCCGGGACGTATTGAGCACCGACGACAAACGCGGCGGAATAGGCGTTTTTGGACAACTTCAATACTGGAGCGAGAAAACCCGCGCCTTGGGCATACGACAATTGGTTTGTACGTCGCCGAACAACTTGTGCGCGCCCGCGGGTTTCGTGGGCTTCAGCAACACCGCTGTGATCGAGAACGACGTCGATTGGCGCTCGCTCTTCCTCGGAGTCGACGGCCACTACGACTTGAACGACAAGTTCAGCATCTCGGGCATGCTTGCCTGGTCGCCCGTCGCAAAAGTCAAAAACCAGGATTTTCATTTCCTGCGCGCCGATCTCGCCCAAGATCCGAGTTTTGAGCTGGACGGCGAAGGAGAAGCGTACAGCGCAGAGATCAACTTGAACTATCGCTTTACACCAAACTTTGCGGGACACGCCGGGTTGCGCTATTGGAAAGCGAAGATCGAGGACGAAAGGTCCGGGTGGTCGATATTTCCGTCCGGCGGCGGTCGAATTTTCGCCGATCTCAACGAACTGGAAAGCGAACGCAGGGGGATCACCATCGGCGCCTCTTATACCTTCGGCGGTCGGGACGCATCCCGAGGTCGGTAGCAGCACGGCGGCAGCACCGTGCTGCCGCCTTCCCTGCACTTGTCAACCCGTCGCCGGGGCGTTACGCAGTCGACCCGGCAGACCGCAGCGCGGCGATGCGTTCATCGAGGGGCGGATGCGACATGAAGAGTCGTTTGATTCCGGACCCGACTCCGCCCGAAATTCCAAAAGCAGCTAGTTGATCCGGCAATGCGGGTTCGTGGGCCCGCTTCAGGCGCTCTAGTGCGGCAATCATGCTTGTGCGGCCCGCCAGTCGCGCGCCACCCGCGTCGGCACGAAACTCACGCTGTCTGCTGAACCACATCACTATTATGGACGCGAGGATTCCTAGCACCACTTGGGCGACGATGCTGGTAATCCAGAAGCCCGGACCGTGTCCGTGCTCGCTTCGGAATACGGCGCGATCCACGATCTGACCGATCACTCGGGAGAGGAAAAATACAAAAGTGTTCACCACCCCCTGTATGAGCGCCAATGTCACC
>JBFGKR010000175.1:0-4905 GCA_041576575.1 Arenicellales bacterium
GAAAACGAAAAGCCGGTCCTGTTGGGATCGCTTGTGGAGTTCTAGGTTTTTCGCGCCACCGCTAGGAAGGGTCTGCTCGAGCGACCGAGAGGGCAGCGAGCATCGCGTCTTTTTCCGGACGCACTCTCGGGTGGAAGCAATCCAACGCCCGGCTGCCGATTTGTCCTACACACGCGTTACAGAACAGGCACTGCGGTCCACGGGTGTTTTCCCGCAAGTGTTTGTAGAGAAACGGGTTCGCAATGAAGGACCGGCCTGCGGACACGGCGTCGCAATCGCCTCCTTTGATGGCGGCTTCCATTTTATCTCGAGTGAGAAATCCCCCCACGCAAATGACCGGAATCGACAGCGCTGCCTTGAATTGGCGGGCGTAGTTCAGGTTGAAACCCTGGTAGGGTTTCCAGATGAGATTGAACGTGAACGCGATCAGCGGCCAGAACAATGTAAAAATGATCCTGCGAAATACAGGCAGATAGCGCACGCTGCCCTGGACCATCAAGCGGAGACAGCGGCCGAAGCGCCCTCGCACGACCGGAAAGCCGGATTCGTAATGTCCCACCGAAACCTCCACGGCGTCGATGCCCTCCCGTTCCATTTCTCTGGCTATTTCGACCAGGTCTTTGGTCGACAGGCCCGCCCTCAGCGGCAAGTAGTCCGACCCGTTGAGCTTGATGATGACAGGAAAATCCGGGCCTACTCGCTCGCGGACTGCGTGATAGATTTCGCGCAGCAGGCGCAGCCGGTTTTCTGACGACCCGCCGTATCGGTCGGTGCGCCGGTTGGTGTGCGGAGTGAGGAATTGGCTAATCAAGTAACCGTGTCCGGCGTGGATTTGCACGCCATCGAACCCGGCTTTTTGGCAGCGCAATGCGGCTTCCCCGAATTGCTCGACGATTGTTGCAATTTCCTCGACAGCCAGGGGCCTGGGTCTAGTCCCCGTGGTCGGGTCTTGTACATCGGATGCGGACAAGGCCTCGGTCAAGCCGACGTACGCAGGCAGCACCTGACGGCCGCAATGGCTGATTTGAGCGAATATTTTCGAGCCGTGCCCATGGACGGTTTCGGTTAACGAGGAAAGTGCGGCGATTTTCTCGTCCGAATCCGCGCCCAGTTGCTTCGGCGTGGATTGGCCGTCGCGGCTGGTATAGATATTGCCGGTAATGATCAGGGGTGTTCCCGCTTTCGCCATCGGCTCGTAAAAAGCGATGTGTTTTTCCGTGGCAAATCCGTCATCGGTAGCTTGTGTTTCCGAGGTCGCTGTTTTGACGACGCGTCCTGGAATTTCGAGAGAACCGATGAAAAACCCGCTGAACAGATTGATGTCGTGTCCGGACACGGATGCAGTCTTCTCCTTGTTCATCCTTATGACAAACCATCGCTGCGATAGTGCCTTTACGGGAGTGAAGTCCTGATGGGCGCAGCGATGACCATGCCGGCGACGAATCAACGCACGACGAACTTCTTGCCAGGCGGGAATCCCGTGCAAAAAGGACCCGGCGCAGTCGCGTCTACCCGGCAATCCGCCTGACCGATTCCGAGACTCGCCTGCATATCCGCATTTGGTTCTAGGGCTTCGGCTGGCCTCGGCGCGGGCGACGATAAGATGTCCGTCGTCGAGTCAGATAGCAAACGGTGGCGGCTGCGATGGGGCGCAATCGCGTCGTAGGGTTGCCGGATGCCGGTAACAGCCGCGGTCCGGTTCATTGTGGAGGACGGCCGCCCGCGGGGCGCACCACAAAAAAACCCGGCTCGAAGCCGGGTTGCAAGAAAGCAGATGTCTGTGTCAGTTGATTTGAATCTTGTGCCGCTTGGCCTTTTCCATCTTCGGCAACACGACATGGAGTATTCCATTCTTAAACGTGGCCTTGGCCTTCGTGCCGTCCACGGCTGCTGGTAGGCCCAAAGTGCGCACGAATTCGCCGTGCCCGGTTTCCCTGTAGTAGTAGTATTCTCCTTCCTTCTCTTCGCGCTCTTCCTCTTTGGTCGTGCCACGCAGTGTGATGGTGTTGTCCCCCAAAGAAATGTCGAGGTCTTCTTTCCTGACGCCCGGCATCTCTGCACGAATCACGATCTCGTCGTCGCGGTCGGCGACGTCGACCCGCGGCAGTGCACCGCGTTCCATCGCGCTTTCGAAGGGCCACCATCCTCGAGGATGCATCCATTCCCTCAGTAAAGAACGCCCTAGAAGCCGATCGAACATCTGATCCATCTCTTCGATGGGGTCAGTGATACGGCGTCCTTTGGACTTTTCCCGTGTAATCGGCAAGTGTTTGATTTTCTCTGCTAACGTCATCTCATAACTCCTTCTGCTGCTTGCGTATGACATATGACGAATTAGAACCAACGGCGCGCCGGCTCCCGAGTGGGACACCGCCGCCGGTTCGCTATATATGGGATCGTCCGGAGCGAATTTCAATACCCGCCCTGCAGTCATTAGCCGCCTGCGCCGGCCGTTCACCGGCCGGGCGGAGGTCGCGTCTGCCGAAGGTTCGGTAGTTTCCAACGCCACCGCTAGGGGTGCTTCGCGGCGCGAATGAAGGCGCTCATGAACTTGCCCTCCATACTTGGCGCGATCGCGTCGGGATCAACCCCCGAGTTCTTCAGGAACTCGCGCGCGTCGGCGACCCCGTAGATTCGGGTGGGCTCCATCTCTACGGCATCAAATCCCGCTTCCGTGAGCTTGCTCCGATACTCCGACTCCTCCAGCGCGCCGGCTACACAGCCGATCCAGAGCTCCACGCTGCGTCGAATCTCGGAGGGCACGTCGCCCCGTACGACGATGTCGGAAACGGCGAGGCGACCGCCGGGTTTGAGTACGCGATAAGCCTCCGCGAAAACCCGGTCCTTGTCGCTGGAGAGGTTGATCACGCAGTTGGAGATGATGACGTCGACCGAGTCGTCGGGGAGCGGAATGTTCTCGATTTCTCCTTTTAGAAATTCCACGTTCTCGACCCCGGCGCGCTCTTGGTTTCGGCGCGCCAGGTTCAACATGTCGTCGGTCATATCGAGTCCGTAGACCTTGCCGGTCGGACCCACCCGCCGGGCGGAGAGCAGAACGTCTATGCCGCCGCCGGAGCCGAGGTCGAGCACGATTTCGCCGCGCTTGAGCTCCGCCAGCGCGGACGGGTTGCCGCAACCGAGGGACGCGGCGAGGGCATTTGCCGGAATCGAGGCGGTCTCTCCGGCTGCGTACAGATCGGACGTGACGGGATCGCAGGATCCGACGCGCCAAGGCGCCGCGCCGCAACAGGCGCTGTCGCCGCGCCCCGCGCGCTTGGCGGCCTCGGCGTATTTTTGTCTTATCCTGTTTTTAATGTCCGACGTGCCGTTCATCTCGCTCTTACGCAACTTGGACATTATATAGAAACGGAAAAAGCATTTAGAGCGTCCTTGAAACGAATTTTGGCGCGAAACCCTGCAAAGCGCGTCCTTGCCAGGTCGCGGACTCAACGCGCGCCCGGTCCTAGATGGCAATGTTGCGCCGACCATGACGCCGCGATGAGAAACTGTTGACGACGGAACCTATCACGGCCGCACTTGTTGAACAACGGGGACGAATCGCCAATACCGGCCTCCAAAACCTTGCAGCCCGCTCGGATATGACAGCGTTCGCTGTAGATCCCGGCGTACCTTGCAGACCGCGCAATTTCAAACGGTGCCGGCGGTGGTTGCACGGCCACGCTCCCCGCCAAGACACGATTGCGCTGGCCACTGATTTGAGGGGAGAATTACCCAGTGCGCGCCGACAACAATACGGTCCAATATTTGGCTGATATCGGTACACGATTACGGTTCGGTTCGTCCCGGCGGGTCTACACGCGTCGATCTCGTGTGTAGTTGTGCTGGCGACGTGTACATGGACGACAAGCGGTCGTGTGAACCATCGCAGCCGTTGACAGAAACGGGTTTGTAAACTTGTCCGAGACCCCAAAAAGAATGATTGAATTTGCGGACGTGAAGCCGGGAGATTTGTTGCTTTACGAAAATGAATCGGGGTTATTACTTCAGTCGGTCGTTATCGGTTTTTTTGATTCTAGCAGCGTCCGGATCCGAGCTGCCGGATCTGACGGAGATACATTTCATGCTCCCATGTTCGTATACACCATAAAGCCCGATGAGCCCAAGCGCGTATTCTGTTGGGTTACCCGAAAGCGATGGAAAAACGGGATTGAAGAAGATCACGTGCCCAGGGAGAAAGCCCCGGAGTTGAGCACGGCCCTGCTGGAGAGCGCAAGAAGCATGATCAAGCAGTCGTACGCCGGAGCCAGCGATTATTTCAAACCCAACGACGAAGACAAGGTTTACTTTAGCGATATCGTCCAATTGATCGACGAGATAATCGTACGATCTGCGCAATAATAACGAACAAGCGTCTAGGTCCACTCGCATTTCGAGGAGCATTGTCTGTGCAAGCAGCCTTACGAACCATTCTGGCGTGTGAGAGGTCATTTTCATTGATGCGAAACAGGCAAGAGGATAGACACCGCCGTCGTTTGAACGAGACCCCTTGGGCAAGACGATTCGCCGCAGAATCGTTGTCGGCCAGGTAAGTGACATCCGTACACGGACCAAACTTGAGTGATCGCCGCTTTACGGTACAGGACAGGTTGTCGGCGTGCGAAGGCGGTCCCGATGAAATGTAGCCTCTGTTTCCTCACGCTGTTGCTCACTGTGTGCTGGCATCCGTCCGTCCCCGCGACGGTCGGTGACGCGCGGGCCTTGCAGGGGCAAGCGATTCAGCGTTTGGAGCGCTATATGGACCACTTTCGACGGACCTTTGACCGCAGCTCCTTGCGCTCGGAGCTCGTTAGGGCCGAACGCGAGCTTGAACAAAGCGTTGCGCTGTTTCAGCGCAGCGGCTTGCTGCAAGGAGCGGCACACTCCCTGGTCAAGCTTGGCGACAGC
>JBFGKR010000176.1:0-4894 GCA_041576575.1 Arenicellales bacterium
CTTACCGGTGCGGGCGGATACACCGAAATTTGTGGGAACGCCACCTATGAGAAATCCTGGTTGCAGTCCGGCGCGATCCAGGATCCAGGCGATGAGGCTGGAGACCGTAGTTTTGCCGTGGGTGCCCGCAACCGCGACTACCCAGCGCGCACGCAGCACATTTTCCGCCAGCCAGTGAGGGCCCGAGGTGTACGTCATACCCCGGTCCAAGACCGCTTCAACGGCGGCATTGCCGCGGGAGAGAGCGTTTCCGACGACGACGAGGTCCGGCACCGGATCCAGGTGCGAGGGCTCGTAACCCCGCATCACTTCTATACCCAGTGCCGAGAGCTGCGTGCTCATGGGCGGATAAACGTCTGTGTCCGAGCCGGTGACGCGATGTCCCAGTTCCGTCGCCAGCCGAGCGACGCCCCCCATAAAGGTACCGCCTATTCCGAGTATATGTATGTGCATGTCAGCCGATTTGACCGAACAGGATGAACACAACCATGAGCGTTAGCAATTGACAGCCGAGCGTGATCAGAATGCTCGCCCCGGTGCCCAATTCAAGCGCATGCTTGATCACGTACACCGCTATCGCGAGCACCCATATACTCAACGTAAACAACAGCATCATGGGCAGGGAGGCATCGGGGGTCTCCTTAACCCGATATAACCAGCCGACGACCGGCCAAGCTGCCAACTGCAACAAAGCACTGGCTCCAAAGATCGCCGTGATCGTTTGTTGAAAACGTTCGGTGTGTTGTCTGATGCGAAGCACTAGCCATATCGTAAACCCGAATCCGATCACTTGCGCCGTCGACATGGCCACGACTTGAGCCATTTGATCATGTTCACGGTGGGTCAATACATTAGTGGCAATGGCCGCGATCGTGGTCGCGACCACAAACCTCGTGTCCGCGGGTAGGTCTTGTGGTTTCGCCTGGAAAAAGCAAAGATCGAGAATAAATTTAACGAAATTCATAAAATCCAGCTGCTGTATCGGTGCCAACTAAACGTGAGTTTACTAGTCATTGAAGACGTCCGACTACTGGATAAGTATTGCCAAAAATTGGCTTCGCGTCCCTGGATCGGCGTCGACACTGAATTTCTGCGGGTGCGCACGTACTATCCGCGTTTTTGTCTGATACAGATTTCAAGTCATGACGGAGTCATCGGCGTCGATCCGCTGCGATGCGAGACGCTGGAACCCCTCCTGTATTTGTTGGGCAGATCGGAGCAGACTAAGATTATTCATGCAGCCCGGCAGGATCTGGAAGTTTTATACCATATTTGCGGTAAAGTGCCGCAACCGATATTTGATACCCAGATCGCGGCCGCTCTACTCGGATTTGGACGCCAGATGAGTTACGCGTCGTTGGTGGAAACCTTGGTTGGCCGTAGTCTCGCCAAAGAACAGACGCGCACGAACTGGTGTCTTAGGCCATTGTCCGTGGACCAACTGGAGTACGCCTACGAGGACGTGCGCTATTTGGGAGAGCTCTATCTATACCTTCAGGAACAACTGCGAATTCGCGGTCGACAACAATGGCTGGAGGAAGAATGCCACAGGCTGCTCGATCCCGAGCTGTACGGCGTGAGGCCCGAAGAGGCTTATAAACGCGTGCGCCGGGGGCATATCCTGGAACCGCGATCGCAACACATCTTGAAACAACTGACCTTCTGGCGGGAGGACACCGCGCAGCGCAAGGATCTGCCGAGGAACTGGATCGCAGACGACAAGTTACTCCTGGATATCGCGGCGGCGCGTCCACTGGACCGGATTCAGTTGTCGCGGGTCAAAGGCGTGTCGGCGGGTTTTCTCGATCGTCACGCCGATGCGGTATTGACCGCGATCCACACGTCTCTTCGAAGCGGCCGCGAAGATCTATTGTGGCGGCCGCAGCCGCGGTTCACTGAGGGACAGCTGCGCTTGGTGCAGCGTTTGGCGCGGAAGATCCAAGATACAGCCGCGAGGCAGCAGATATCCGCGAGCCTGATAGCCGCGAAAAAGGAGATCCACGGCTTCGTACGTGATCCGGAAGGGCATGCGCTGGCGAGCGGTTGGCGCTATACGCTCGTCGGACGTGATTTATTCGAGGAATTGGAGAAAGCGCAGCAACAGTAGGGGTAGCGTTTGTTGATTGTCATATTTCCGTGTTTCAAGCGAGGAGATGAGCGGACCCACTAAATCCGGACCCCGGATTTGTCATACGCGTCACTGCAGGAGAAGGGTGCGATATCACGCGGTCGTACGAAGCACCCAACCGCGGGAACGACCAATCCAGCGGGAGCCATTGACGCGCTCTGAAGCCTTTGAACCTATGTTGCGGATGGACGATTGTTGTGCCGGCGTGTTCGGCGTGCCGACGCCGCCGACCGCACCGTCGCCGTAGCCGAACTGGCGGGATCTATTAATCTTGGTCACTTTGGTGACAGGCGGCACCGGTTTCGTCGGGAGTCATCTCGTTGATGAATTTCTACGGGCGGGGCACCGCGTTCGCTGCCTGGTGCGTTCGAAGCGACGCCTCGGTTGGCTGGAGGGAAAGAATGTTGAACTGGCGGTGGGTGATTGTACTCGGCTCGACACCTTGGCATCGGCGGTCGAGGACGCGGAATTCGTCGTCCATGCAGCGGCAGCGACCTGGGCCGCCAGGCGTTCCGATTATTTTCTAATCAATACTGCCGGCACGCACAACCTGCTCACCGTTTGCGCCGCGCACGCCACGGCATTGCGCCGCTTCGTGTTCGTATCCAGCCAGGCGGCAGCCGGTCCGGCGCGACACGCGCGACGCGGATTGACCGAGCGGGACCCGCCGCGCCCGATCTCGGCTTACGGCGAGAGCAAATTACTTGCGGAATACTACGTGAGGTCGGAGCGAGACCGCATTCCCAGCGTCATTCTGCGTCCCAGTGCGGTGTACGGTCCCCGAGATCGTAACTTTTTACCTTACATTCGCATGGCAAAGCGCGGTTTCCTGGTAGAATTCGGGCGCGGCCGGCGGGTTGCCAGTCTTTGTCAGGTTCGGGATCTGAGCAGCGCCGTTGTCGCGGCGACCCAACGCGTCGTCGAATCTGGTGCGGTATATTTTCTGGCGGATGTGGAGCCGTATGCATGGAGCGACGTTGAACGGGCGGTGTGCGCGGCCTTGGGCATCGACGCGCGGCACCTGATAATGCCACAATGGTGCCTCCGCGCTGCGGCTACCGTGGGACAGGTTTTCGGCTCGGTCGCCAACCGGCCCGTCCGAATCAATGCCGAACGCGCTGCGGAATTGCTCGAAAAAAACTGGGTCTGCGAGGTCGGAAGAGCCGTGACTGAGCTCGGGTTCGCGCCTCGCACCGTCTTACCTAAAGGAATACAAGAGTTGGTTCGCTGGTATCAACAACAACATTGGCTATGACAGACCGATTCTTCGCCAAACAACAAGAACCGCGTCGCCCGCGCGCGGCAATATTCAAGAAATGTCAGGAATTTACGCGTGCCCGGGATCTGATTCAGGCGGGCATTTATCCCTATTTCCATACAGTCGAATCCGCGCAGGAACCGGAAGTCGTATGCGACGGCCGTCCGATGATCATGATGAGCTCCAACAATTATCTCGGCTTGACCAGTCATCCGAAGGTCAAGGAGGCTGCGATTGACGCGGTGCGCCGTTATGGCACCGGATGCGCGGGTTCTCGGTTCTTGAACGGGACGCTTACCATTCATGAGGAATTGGAATACCGGTTGTCCCGTTTTCTGCGAAAAGAAGCCGCGATCGTATTCCCCACCGGATTCCAAGCCAATCTGGGCGCTATCTCGGCCTTGGTGGGTAAGCACGACGTGATCGCCATCGACAAATTGAACCACGCGAGTATCTTCGACGGCTGCCGGCTTTCCTTCGGCCAGATAAGGAAGTTCAAACACAACGACATGGAGGATTTGGAGCGAATTCTCCGCGACAACGACGGCAAAGCCGGCTTTGTTGTCGTCGATGGCGTTTTCAGTATGGAAGGCGACGTCGCAAATCTTCCGGGAATCGTCGAACTTTGCCGACGATACGGAGCCGGCTTGATGGTCGACGACGCGCACGGCATCGGCGTGTTGGGAAAAGGCGGCCGAGGCACTGCAGAGCATTTCGGGCTCGAAGACGATGTCGATCTCATTATGGGAACGTACAGCAAATCCCTGGCGACTATAGGAGGATGTTTGGCGGCGGACGCGGATGTGATCGATTACCTGAAACATCACGCGCGTTCCTTGATATTTTCCGCGAGTCTGCCGCCGGCTCCTGTGGCGGCCGCGTTGACCGCTCTTCAGATTATAGAAGAAGAGCCGGAAAGACGGGAGCGTTTGTGGCGTAACGCGGCTTATCTCCGCGACGGTTTTCGAAATCACGGCTTCGATACCGGTGTCAGCGAAACGCCGGTGGTCCCAGTCAGGGTCGGCGACGAGGAGCGAGTGTTGTACATCTGGCGCCGTTTGTTTGACGAGGGGGTGTTTGCGAGTCCGGTGTTGTACCCGGCGGTCCCGCCCGGTATGGCGCTCATCCGCACGAGTTGCATGGCCACCCACACGATCGAGCACTTGGATATAGTACTGGACGTCTTCGCCCGCGTGGGACGTGAGATGGGTCTTATCCACTAAGCTGTTGTCGCTTACCTTCCTACGTCGTGGATTAAAAGTCCTGTTCGCTGCGTTGGCGATTGGCCCGATGTCGGTGACGGCCGATCCTGCTCGCGTAGAAGACCATCGCCCCGTTTTGCTTGGCTCGGAGTTCTACACCGAAGGCTGGGATCAATACTTCTATTTTGAAGACGGCACGTTTCTGGCGGTGCAATTCCTGATCAGTAATTTTGGTCCCACGGATCACCGCGCATTGGTCATCGGCACATTGCTTCCGGCCGATGTGGGCGAGACCCTGGTTATCAA
>JBFGKR010000177.1:0-4812 GCA_041576575.1 Arenicellales bacterium
CATACGAGCATTCCGAGGGTGTAGGTGCAGCATCGATACATGGTATGAGCGTTATGATTCAGTTCCTGTGGCATTATAATTGCCGCGGCACCGGGAATTGCAAAACTCTGTCACACGCCGCGTGGTAACTGCGGGAAATAATCGCTACAGTAGCAGACGATCCGATATCTATGAAAGGGGATGAATATGATTACTCTCCAGGCTGTCTCGGCCAAGCGCGGGTGTTTCTCGCGGTCCTGCATGCTGACGGTATTCAAGGCAAGCGCCGGCCTCATCATTGCAGGCATGTGTCTCCCATCCCAGGCCGATCCCCTCGAGTTCAAGCTCGTCGCTGTGAGCGCAGAGACCTACGGCTTACCCCACGATATCGTCCTTTCGCCCGACGGCAAGTTGTTGTACGTCGCCGACAACACCCGACATCGCATCGTCGTTTTGGAGCCGCAAAGTCTGGAAGAACTCGGTATCTTTGCGCAGGGCGAGGTTGCCGAGCCGCACGATGTCGATTTCGATGCACGAGGGAGATTGCTCGTCGCGGACACCGGCAATAGCCGCATCGCGGTTTACGAGGTGCAGGGAGTCGGCGGACGCCTGGTCGGGTCCGTAGAGGGACGTATTCGCCGACCCGAGGGCGTTGCCGCACACAGCGACGGACGCGTCTTCGCCACCGGCGCGGCCTCCGGGAATCTGGTGGTGTACCGTGACGGTGAGGTGGTTGGCGAAGTCGACGGCTTTTCGTCCCCACACGACGTCGCTTTCGATCCGGTGGGCGGTATCTGGGTCGCCGACGCCGGGAACGATCGCATGGTCCGGTTGAACGATGCGTTGCAGATCACCACCGTTTTGGCGGGCCCCGACTACGACTTCAAGGGGCCGCGATACATGGACTTCGACCCCAAAGGCCGCCTTTATGTCGCCGACAAATACACCCATCGAATCAAAGTGATTGCCCCGGACGGGGCATTAATGCAAGTGCTCGGCGGTGCGTCCTCGGGCAAAGGGGAAGGTGTCTTCGACAGGCCGGAGGGCGTAGAGATCCGCGGTGACGACATTTGGTTTGCGGATACCTACAACAATCGCATCGTCCGCTACAAGGTGAGGGAAATCGTGGACTAGGAAGAACTTCAAGACCTGGCAAATTCCGCCCGATCTATCGTAAATAATCCGTATCGGGTGCCTACGCTCGTGTGCTTCTGATTCGTCGACTACAATTCGTACTGTGTCCGCGATATGGAATCCGATCATTGGCGGCATCCACTTTTTCAGAATCAGAAGGAGAATCATTGATGTTCCGCACCATTTTTTATCTGAACCTTGTGTTGTTGGCCCTCTCCGGCCGGGCGTTTGCAGTTACTTTGGTGGAAATGAAAGACGACGAGGGCGGCACGCAAAAAATGTGGATCGATGGGCAGCAGATGCGCATCCAGCACAGCTCGGAACCCGGCTACATGTTGATGCACCTCAAAGAGAGAAGGTTGTATATGGTCGATCCCGACGAGCGCCAGGTGTTGGATATGAGCGAGGCGCTTGCGGCTCACCGCGGCGGCCGGCAATCGGCTGAGCTCGACGTCGCCTTCGTCAAACGCGGCGAGGGGCCAATGATCGCCGGCTACGAGACGAGCCACTACGAAATGACCGTGAACGGTCAGAAATGCAGCGACGAGTATCTCTCCAGGCGAGCGCTTTCCGACATCGCGGCTATGGATGCCTTCGACGCGCTGGCGAACATGGCACCAGACGGTCCCATGGGCATGGCGCAGATGGATCCCTGCGACGCGGCCGATTTTCAACTCACCGATATTTATCAACAGCATGGTTTCCCGCTTCGTGTCGTCCGCGCAGACGGCACACTGGAAACCGAGGTGACACGCGTGACGAAGAACGCACCAGTGCCGGTAGGCGGTTTTTCGCTGCCCGCGGAATTCCGCGTAATCGGCTTTGGTCAGATGATGCGGGAGGCGATGCCGAAGGGAGGCATGCCCGAGGGCGTAGACCCTGCACAGATGGAGCGTATGATGCAGGAGATGATGAAGCGCATGGAGCAGAAATAACACACGCGTGCGTGGACACGCGGCCAAGTGCGCGTTCCACGACGTACCTTTGGGCTTTGAGCCCAGGTCTAGTAACACGGATTTTCCCCGATTTTACGCCTGCCCCGGCCGTCGCGCGTTTTCATGTGCGGGTGTGGGCTTCAGTGAAAGATCCGGGTCTGAACGCGATTCAGATCCTGTCTTCTCGGTTGAGGGCACCACGCTCAGCTCCACGAGTTCCGCGTCAGTATGCCTGAACTCGAGACGAACCACCGGCTGGTCAAGGCATCCGCCGCAGCGTGATCAGAAACTGATCCCGCATGGGATCGTAGTGAAAGTTGAAGATCACGTTGCCAAACTCAGGCCAACGCCCACCCCATCCGGAGAAGCCAAAAATCCCGTCGAAGACCAAATTGGATTTGAGCACCTTCAATAATGGCGGACCCTCCAGTTTGACGTTGCAGACGTACTCCAGTTGTCGTTGAATTTCGCTGACTAGAGCCTCCCGGGACCGTGACGGTTCCTGTCTTGTCTCGATAAGTCCGAGGTCCGCGTAACGCACGCTCATATGTGCGGCGTCGATTCCAAGGAGACGAGCGGCGTGGGGCGAAAGCGCCAAACGAATCTCGACGGATCGATCCCACAACGATTCCATTATCTGCCGTCGCGCATCCATTACGCTCGTGTCCGGGGCGCCATCGGAGAGGACTCCGCGAGTGATCGTTGGTTCCGTTCTCGCGACGAATACCCCCATTGGAGGATAATAGTGAAGAAGAAAGCGGCGTTTAAGCGGAGACTGCAGCACCATGAATCCCACGTAATTGTGTTTCAGCGCGCGCAGTCGATCAGCGAGATTTGTCTGCCCCTCAAAAGTCCTCGCGACTTCCTCTGTACTCAGAGTGTCTGTCAGCACCTTCACGATTGCCCTGTTCTTGCCCGTTTCCAAAACAAGCCTTGAGGTGCGCCGGATGCGTTGATCCACCTGATCGAGCTGTTCGACGATGCGCCCTGCTAATGCGCGCTTCTGAGATGTGTCTCCGCGTGCCACGGCATCGATCAATGCTTCCACGCTGATGTTCAGGGCATCGAGTTCCGGGGACGACGCCATAGCATCCGCAACAAATACGCAGGAGGCCAACAGAACCGGCGGTAAAGCGACGATACGGGCGTACCACCGGGAATCCCGGCTGTGTCTTGTCGTGTTTGTAGTCAAGGCCGAGTAATCGTACAACAGGTAACGTGGCGTATGAACGGGACGACACGGAATCCGCCATTGGCGCTGCACCATCAGTTATTGGTAACGTAGCAGTTCTGACCGCAACGAATTGAGGGTGGTTTCTCAGTGTCTTTCGAACGCGAATTAAAGCGCTACGCGGCCTATTTTCGCGGCTGGTGCCAAGCATTTGGAGAATATGAAGAAGAATTCGCGGAGGAGAATGGGATCACCTGGCTGCTCGGAAAAGATCAAGTCGGGATTATTCTCCCCGATCGTACACGGAAGGGGATATACAGGGAGGTGCTGGGGAAAAAGGCTAAAACCTCGCGGATATCAGTCTCGAAAACACGTTTTCAACTCGACCAAATCGGTTTTGGGGTGTCCGGAGACGAAGTCCAGAATTACATGTACAACCTTCTGCGTGAGTTCAAACACAGTCCTGTGTTGCATTTGTATCTGACCTATCACTTGACTTACCCATCCGGTACAAGATTCGTCACGCTCTCCAAGAAGGCACCGCTACGCATCATATATAAAGAGATCGAACCCATGACAATTCATATAGAATAGTGCCTATGAAGCGACCACGAATGTCAGCCTGGTATCGCGTTTATGTTCGATGAATTGAGGCCGCTGTTACCGCAGATACCGTTTCTGCGCCGGTTCCCGGTCGAGACCAGGGTGACGGTGCACTATTCGGAGTTGTTCGGCATCGGTTATGTACACGGATATCGGAGTGAGCCCTTGATGTTCGTGAGCACGGAATATGTGCGGGGATGGGTGACCGGGTACCTGGATTGGCAATGGGATCAGGAGACGCTGCGCGCGGAAGCGCATTTCGAGGCATAGACCACGCTTGAGCAACCATGGCCCGGCACGTCCGCGCGTGTTGCGTTTCCACGCACGATGCAGGCGCTGACTCCACGACGACTCAGATGTCATCGAAATCGCCGTGACGACCGAGGCCGTTTTTGAAACGCGTGGCACCCGCGACACCGTCTCGAATCAGGGCCTCGCGGCCGTTGTACCACTCCCGGATCAGCGCATCGCGGACCGGGAGACCGCGACTCTGGATCGCGGAACGTCGATCGACTCGGACGCAAACGGGCGGAAAACGGGCGATCTCGTGGGCCAGTTCTTCCGCCCGGTCGCGGACGGCACCGTTCGGCACGACGTATTCGCAGAGACCGATTCTAAGACATTCCTCAGCCGGGACCTTGCGGCCGGTCAAAATGATTTCGAGCGCTCGGCCTTGGCCGACGATACGCGGCAGGCGCACGGTTCCGCCATCGATGAGAGGCACGCCCCATCTCCGGCAATAAACGCCGAAATAGGCGTCTTCCTGCATAACCCGGAAATCGCACCACAAAGCGAGTTCCATTCCTCCGGCCACCGCTGGACCCGCTACGGCTGCAATCACGGGTTTGTCGAGCTCGAGCCGCGACGGTCCGAGCGGTCCACGAGGGATCTCGGCGCCGTTGCCGCGCGGGCCCGCCGTGGGAATATCGAGTTCCCCGAGAGGAGAACTCGTGTCCAGGGTGCTCACATACTTCAGATCCCAGCCGGCGC
>JBFGKR010000178.1:0-4806 GCA_041576575.1 Arenicellales bacterium
AGACCGAATCGCGCCGTATATTACAGTGCGCAATGGGACTGCAACGGGTATTGGTGGATATCGGGGCCGGGTTACGGTTTTGTTAGCTGGACCGGCGTATTGCCCAAGTCCGCGGTGCCCTCCGCTGCCTCAGCCGCCATTCTGCTGCGCCAGCTTCGTGGTTTCGAGATTCCGCACTAGTTCTAGTGCGGGGACGTACCCCACGATTCGCGACCCGGTGTCGGTAATGGTCATCGGCGTACCCGTTAGACCGAGACGTTGCCCGAGCGCCATATGTTCGTTTACCGGGTTGGGACACTCACGTGACTTCGGCGTGCCGCCGGCCTTGGCCAAATCCATCTCCGCTCGTTGGTCCTTCGCGCACCATACCGAGACGGCTTTCTTATAGGAAGGCGACCCCACTCCTGTACGTGGGTACAGAAGATAGCGAACGCGCACTCCGGCGTCGTTGAGTTGGGACATCTCGTTATGCATCTTCCTGCAGTACGGGCAATCGACGTCGGTGAACGTGGTGATGGTGTGCCTAGTGTCGCCCGTCGGTTCGTAGATGATCATATTGGATTCGGGGACCGCGTCGAGTTGTTCCAACCTTTGCTGCGCAACAACCGATTCGGTGAGATCGCGACCCATTTCAAGATCAATGAGCTTTCCATTAAAAACGTAGCGACCGTCGCCGGATACATAGATAACGCCGTTATCCAAGCTCACCTGATAGATTCCATCAACGGGAGTTTCGCCTACGTCGCGAATCACGATTCCCGGCAGGCGCTTGTTGAGCTGTTGCGAAATTCGCTCCAACTGGTTTGTCTCGGCTACCGCGTTTCCCGAGAAGGTCCACGGCAGAAACAACACTACTATGCTTGCTACGAGACGCATGCGAACGTCCCAGCGTTCATATTGGACTTTGGAAACTTCATAATCCTTACCGTGACTATCATATTTCGGCCGTGCTGCGCCGAACGAATGTACCCCTCGCTAGGCGGTGTGGCGGTAACTTCTACGACGTAAACGTTAAAACATTGGAGTAGCTGACACGTCAAGCCTGCAGCTTGTTGATGTACAAGAATTACTGCTTTGGGGCAATGTTTGCTTAGTCGGCGCCGACCTGAGAGGTGCGACTCCCGATTCCGCGCGCGTTTTCGCGAATCTTTTTCGCCATATCGACGGCTTTTACGGCAAGTCCAGCCTCTGCCAATGCAGCTTCGGACGGCATTACGTCTTCCAGCTCGAAGCTGTATACGCGTCCTGGAATTTCGCCTACGTCCGTGCGCTCCACATGGGGAGCCGTGGCGGCGGCGAACGGTAGCTCGAAATCCCGGTGTGCATGTTCGGTCACAAACACGTAGCGATCCAATCCGATGCTGTTCTTCAGCAGCCGGTAGGCGACAATTACAGGCACTCCGCTCAGTTCCTCGTAACCGTGGAGTCGGTATCGCAAGATCCGTCCGAGATGGACAATCACTTTGAGCTCGAGCCGGCCGATGTGCCGACATGCGCCGCAGGGGCAGGCGTTGTCGCGCTTCAGGTCCCTGCGTTTCCGGTAGAAGGCCTCCAAGATTGCAGCGACGGCTGCGCCGGTGTCCTCTGCTGAAGGGTTCCGTTTCGCATTCTCCCCGGCCGCGCGGTAAAGCAACAGTGCATCGCCCTGGATCTTGGATATCTGCAGGCGGTCCTGTATCGCGTTCAGGACACTCTGAAGTAGCGACGAAATAATATATTGGGCATGCCCTATTGATAGTTGATTGAGCTGCAAGAACCGCGTGTAACCCCCGATGTCCGGAATGAAAATGTAGGCGTCCAACTCGGCGGATTCTTGCTCTTTCCGCTCGTCGTTGGGATTCAATGCAGCCCGACCCGCCTCCCCGATTCGGTCGAGCGCAGTGGCGCGCAGGACGACATCCGCATCGCCCGACACGGCCCGACGGAGATAAGACAGCAGAAAAACTAAACCGGTGACCGCCAGGATCGCAACAACAGTCATAATAATAATGTGTCCGGTCATCATCTGCATATTTGCGTATTGCCTGGTCGGTGTCCGCGCTAATGATCCAGGTGCGAACCTCGCATTTTGCCCCGGTTCGAATGAAGTGAAAACGAGTTATTGCGTAAGGTAACGGCGTGGTGGGCAAATATATCAGTTGCTCGCAGGCAATCAAATTCGGTGTTCACGCATAGCCCACAGGTCGTAGACATCCGGCAGTCCTATAGGATCGAACCGACCTGTATACACGGTCGATCCGTGCAGGCGATGACACGCATCTCGGGAGGAGTGATCACCGCCCGGGATGCCTCCTGCTCGAGACGATTACGACTGCAAGATCACGTGCGTACACCGGAGATCGCTAACTGTGTAGTCACGGCGGGTTCTCTCACTGTGGAGAGATCCGTTCGGCCCCGCCGAATCATCGGTTCCAACGGGGCCGAGCCGACCGCGAACATCACGCTAGAGTCGCAGGCGTATCAGCCTAAAACATGTACTTGACTCCGGCGGTCATGAACCAATCGGCCTCCATCTGTGGACCGTCGAGGTCTTGATAGACCGGGAGCCCGACCTCGATCCCCGCGCGCCACCCGCGCCAGGCACCTTGCTGGCCCGATAAATTAAGACCGACGCCAATGTCGACACCGTCCCCACCCTGGAAATTGGGGTTGGCGGTCTGGACTGGAGCAACGATCCGAGGGTCGATACCGTCGATTGCGCCAAGCGTACGGGCGGCAACGCGCAGCGATACGCTCGCCGCCGGCGTCCAGCTGTAGTTGCCCCAGGCGGTCGCCTGGTGGAGATCCCCGAGTGTGTAATTCTCGTCGTTCTCTCCAAGACGGATCGTGGCTTGATACTGCGCACCCCAACCGATGTTGCGCACGCGGCCTTTGTAGGTCACTCCGGGCATCAGGTCGTACGTACCGGAACCGAGTTGCATGGGATAGGGAAGACGCAACGTCGGACGTGCCCCGGTCGGAGCGAGCACGTCGTCCGACTCGTCGATACTGCCGGTCGGGAGACTGAGGCCGAAGTTGAGGTGCACTTGATCACTTCCGGCATGCCAGACGCGGTACAGCGCCATCAGTTTGACGTCACCCATGCCGCTCGATCTTGTTGTGAACTCACCGCGGCGGGTCGTACCCCTGGGCCCCCGGAAGGTGATGTGATCCATGGACTTTTCGATATAGGGAATCATGCCCATGAGCGTTACCCGATCGGCAGGAGCGTACATAGCGCCAAGCATATGCATCTCCATCGTCATCTCTGTCGGTACCACGCGCAGGGTTGGCGGTTGACCGGGCATCCCGAAGAATCGGTTAGGAATGGATGCAACGATTTGCTCGGGCGAGACGTTGTCCGTGCCGATCAAATTGTCCTGCATTTCCATGCGCATATAGCGGTAGGACAACATCCACATGTCTTTCATCATCGTATCGCCGCCAGCCACGCCAAGGGGCGCGTGGTGGTCGGCCCGCATCATGTCCATATGCATGTGCATCTCTCCCTTATGATCGCCGTGCATAGACATTCGTGCACCCGTTGCGGAACCGTGGTCCATGCTGGAATTCGAGTCTTGTGCGGCGGTTGCAGCAGGCGGCACACTTAGACACGCCGCCAACGCCAGTATCGTGATAGAGAGTGCAAGCATAAACATTTCTAATAGTCCTCGTTGTTCGTGAAAGCAAAGGCGCCACAAGAACGCGCCGTCGTAAAGATGTCAGGGTTGCCCAACAGCCTCTCCTGGCAACGAAAGCTCCACTGCGTGGTAGTCTCGACCCAGGGTCCGCCACTGCGGATTCGCAAACGCAGAACCGTCAGCGCACGACTAATGCCCCGCCGGCGACCGCAATCCGGTCGCGATGTCCGCGAAGCAAATCGTCTATATGGTGGACAACGAGCGCCGAGGCGGTTTGGTCGGGCGGGAACCCATGAACTCTGAGGGCGGTGATGGCAAGAGTTGACAGACGATGGACGCGTGAGACCGCGGCGTTAGAGCTGGTTCAATCGAGATTGCACAGCAGGATCCGTAAAAGCAATCGAATGCCGAGTGCGTCTGTCCGGCAAAAGCGGCGCTGGAGGCGTTTGCTGTGGGAGTAGCTAGATCGATGTTGTCGGCGATGATGCATACAGGCTGCGCTGGGCGTGGGTCCGAATTAACATCCGGCGCGGCTTGCGTGGTGCCGTGCCACGGACCCGCGCCCCACCATAGTGGAACCATTAAGAGGATTCGAATGAACACCGTTTTCCTATATACGATACCGCTCCGCCGAGACGGCAAGGAGGCAAGTAACGGGTTAAATCATGATTCACCGCTGACTGCGCGCTAGAACAGTATGTTTTCCTTGCCGACGGCGTCAAGTGAAATCTGTTCGCCGCATCCGACCGCTACTGTGGTTCCGACGCCGTGTGGTGGGTGTTGCATTTTGAAAACGTACGCAGTCTTCATATCTTCAAATAGGGACACCGTTACCGAAACGCCCGCAGGACGCGACATCCGCGCAGTTTACGACACCGCGCTCCGCACACCGAAAGAATTGCTGCGTGATGCGGCCTTATCCCAGTGGTTTGTGTTATTACTTAATGCCCGCGCGCATGAACGATTGTACGAATTGTTTCTGAAACAATAGAAACGCGATCAATAACGGCGCCACCGCGAGCAGGGTTCCCGCGGTGATGACCGACCAGTCGACGCCGGATTCCGGCGCCGCGAAGATCGCCAATCCCACCGTCAACGGCCGTGTTTCAACGGAATTGGTAATGACGAGCGGCCACAGGAAGTTGTTCCAGTGATAGCTGACCGAGACCAGGCCGTAGGCGACGTA
>JBFGKR010000179.1:0-4796 GCA_041576575.1 Arenicellales bacterium
CCCGCGTCGCTAGGGGGTCGAATTGTTCGGTCTGCTTGATTGCAGGTTTTCCGTCGGACCGTCCGTTCGCACGTAGTCGTAATCCCGGTACGCGATAAACGTCAGGTAAAGCACCATCCCCAGTATTACCACCGTATAGACGGTTCCCATACGCTTCAGGCGCCTGCTCGGGAGAGGCTTGTAGACGCCCAATTGTCTGGGATTCAGCTCGCCCCGCTCATGCAATTCGACGACCATCCGCGTATAACGGCGCACCCAGACGGGGATTCTGTTGTTGAACATGTAGTTGGAAAAATGTGCTTCGGACACATGAGGCTTGGGGGCGTGCCCAAACCAGTCTTTGTACGCCAGCTCGAAAATGTCGAATTCCTTGATTTCGAGCAACGACGAGGACTGCAGCAGGTCCCATAAATCGGGATCAATATCCTCATCGAAGTACTGGCGGCGATCCTGGCTAAGACGCCGGGCCCACTGCGAGATTTTCGTTCTCATGGTGCAACCCTCACGGCTTGGCAGACTACCGCGCTTTCCAGTGGTTGAGGCTGAATCCGCCTACGCTTGGCCTGGACCGCCACTGCATAGACCCGTGCCGAACTTCAACGACGAGATAGAAAAGAAATTTTCGACCAGACTATGCCCCGACGCAAGGAATTTTGCACGCCCGCGCGCACATTTCTCAGAGTCGCCGATCTTGTGTATCGTTACAGACATCATTGTGTCGAGTCGCCGATCGCTTCGAGAAGGGGATGTGCAGACGCGTTACAACGTCGGATTGTGTTGACGAGCGTGTGAAGTCATGTACGGCCTAACACGTCCGGTCCTGATTCTGTTCGACTGGCACGCGACGCTGGCGAACACCATGGATGCCATGTACGCCGCGATGGACGAAACGCTGGCGCAGCTCGATAGCCTTGGTCTCACGGAGCGGCTCAATCCCGAGGAAAAAAGTCGAACCGAGGAAGACCGGAGGCTGGTCGCCTACATTCGTGAAAATCGCAAACTGCATCCCAAACTCAAAAACGAAAAGAAGGTGTCTCGCACGGACCTCCTCGAGGTGCTGTTTGGTGGAGACGAAGCGGCCAAGCGGATCGCCCACGATGCCTTCAACCGCCATTACCGAAACCATTACAGCGATGTGTATCCGTTCGAGCCCGGAATCCGCTCGGTAATCGAGGAGTTGAGGGCCCTGGGAATAAGAGTCGGCATCTTGACCAATCGGTCGCGTGAATTTCTACTACGGGAATTGGAGGAGATCGAGCCTGGCGGATGGAAGGAGTTGTTCCACGTCATCGTGGCCGGGGACGACACCCCACAATTGAAGCCCTCGCCGGAGCCCGTGTACAGAGCGTTGGAAATCGCGGACCTGCGCCCCCACGCGGAGGTTTGGTACGTGGGCGACAGCACCACAGACACGATGTCTGCAAAGGCCGCCGGAATCACCAGCATTTTTTACAACGGCGCGCGGTGGGAGCCGGACTGGATCGCCAGCATCTTCCCGGATACGCTCAAGCATCCGCATTTCCCGGATTTCGTCGTGGACGATTTCCAAGGACTGTTGGCACTGGTCAAGCAGTGCTGGAACAAGCAACGGGAGCGGGAAATCTCCAGACTGGCGACACCGTCGATCATTTTGTTTGATTGGCACGCGACGCTGGTGGACACCCTCGACGCCATGTACCACGCGGTGGACGACATGTTGGTAGGCCTTGAGTCGCTGGGACTTGTCGAGCGCCTGATTGATCCCGCACAGAGTAAGAACGAGGACGATCGGAAACTGGTTGAATACGTGCGCGATAACTACAAACTGCATCCAAAGATCAAGGCGGCACGCAAGATCTCGCGCACGGATATCTTTGAGATATTATTTGGGGAAGACCTGGAGGCGAAACACATAGCTCACGATGCGTTCAACCGGTGTTATCGCCGTTATTTTGGGGCAGTGGAACCGCTCGAGAACGGTGTACCCGCCATGCTTCGTCGTCTGCGGGAACTGGGGATAAGGACCGGAGTCTTGAGCAACCGCGATCGAGAGTTTCTCGAATGCGAGCTTCGAGTCGTCGACGACGGAACCTGGGTCGACCTGTTTGACACCATAGTTGCGGGGGACGACACGGAACGGCGAAAACCGCAGCCCGACCCGATATTCAAGGCACTGGAAAACCTCGAGGCTGTGCCCGGAGCAGCGTGCTGGTACGTCGGCGACAGTACGACGGATACCGTGGCCGCGAAAAATGCCGGAATTACCAGCGTGTTTTATAACGGCGCCAATTGGGACAAGGCATGGCTGGCCAAGATCTTTCCCGGCACCGTGCGCTATCCACACACCTCCGATATCATCGTGGACGATTTCAGGGAGTTCCTCCAGCTCGTCGAGAGACTGGCGGCACGCAGCGATGCATCCGCGCGCTCCGCCACGGGGATTTGAACTTGGGCGCCGCACTCTTGTCGCATGGATTGTGATGCGCAGCAGAAGCAGCTCCCCGGACCGCCATATCCGTCCCTTGGCTATCACCCTCGCCCTGCTTGGGCTTGCCGCCACACACAACGCCGTCTACGGCAAGGACGCCGCCACGATAGAGGTTGGCGACAGCCGCCTGTACGTCGTCATAGAAGACGCCGATTTTCGTTTGTCGGACAATGAGCTCATCGACTGGGTGCGGCGTTCCGCCATGGTCGTGGCTCGATTTTACGATCGGTTTCCCACGGATCGCGCGTACGTGGCGCTACGCGCTGTGCCCAGGCGGGGGGTACGAAATGGCCAAGCAATGATACATGGCCCTACGATCAACATCACCGTGGGCACCGAAACGACGCCCCTCGATCTGGAGCGGGACTGGGTATTGATCCACGAGATGATCCATTTGGCGTTGCCTTCGCTGCCGCGAAGACATCACTGGCTGGAGGAGGGGTTGGCGGTTTATGTGGAATCCATCGCTCGGGCGAACTCCGGGAACCTTTCGCCCGAACAGGTGTGGCGGGGATTCGTACAGGGCATGCCCCACGGGCTTCCCCGCGAGGGCGATCGGGGCCTGGATTTCACGCCCACCTGGGGTCGGACCTATTGGGGCGGCGCCCTGTTTTGCCTGCTTGCCGATATCGAGACCCGCCGGGCCACCGCTGGGAAGAGGTCGCTGCGTGACGCCTTGCGCGGCGTCGTCGCCGCCGGCCTGGACATGACCGACCGCCTGGATTCCATATTGCCGTTGCTGGCGATCGCGGATGCGGCGACCGGCACCACATCCTTGACGCGTCTCTACGAACGCATGGGGGCCAGAAACGAGTCCGTCGATCTTGCCGACCTTTGGCGGCGACTGGGCATTGTCTTATCGCAGGATACCATGCACTTCAATGATCGCGCGCCGCTCGCAGCGATCCGCAAGTCGATAACCGAACGCAAGCCTATGCAGGCCAGCACGCGGATATTACAATGATTTCACATATTGAACCGCAGCAGCCTGCGCACGTCTAAGGGTACAATTGTACGTGGAGGTCTGACATGAAAAGACGCGCATTTGTGCTCGGCAGCCTGGGTTTGGGAGCGGCGGTCTTGTTGCCGCGTATGCTCAGCGCCGGCGCCGGACTGAAACAGGGCGGCAATATAGAGAAGATATTCAAATCCGATGCCGAGTGGAAGAAGGTGCTGTCGCCTAGCGCGTACGACGTACTGCGCCGGGAGGGCACCGAGCGACCGTTCAGCAGCCCCCTGAACAAGGAATATCGCAAGGGCGTCTACGTCTGCGCCGGTTGCGACTTGGAGCTGTTTCGCTCAGAGACCAAATACGACAGCGGAACCGGCTGGCCGAGTTTCTATGCGCCGATAGAAGGCAGGCTCGAGACCAAAACCGATTTCAAACTCATCTTTCCACGCACCGAATACCACTGCGTCCGCTGTGGGGGACATCAGGGACATGTGTTCAACGACGGCCCACCGCCGACCGGGAAGCGCTGGTGCAACAACGGCGTGGCGCTGCGCTTTATTCCCGACGCATCGACCTGAATTCCGGGCTCGGGCCCCGACGCTTTTCAGGCCGCGTTCGTGCCGGTTCAGGCGCGAAACCCGGGGTCATCCAACAGCCGTATCCCTCCCAGGCGATCCATGTGGGTTCGAATCCAGCGCGCCCGCCCGCGCACGTAGGGGGAGGGACGCTCAAGCGTGAGTTGGCGCGGATTAGGGAGGACCGCTGCAAGCAGCGCCGCTTCTTCGGCGTCGATCTCGCGGGCGGGTTTTGCGAAGTACTTGTTACTGGCCGCCTCGGCTCCATAAGTTCCCGGCGCGAATTCGGCAACGTTGACGTACACCTCCAGGATCCTCCGCTTCGACCACAGCAGTTCGATGAGAAGGGCGAAATACGCCTCCAACCCTTTCCGCAGATAACTGCGGCCTGGCCAAAGAAAAAGATTTTTCGCCACCTGCTGTGTGATGGTGCTCGCCCCCCTTGGCCGTCGTCGATGCTGGTTTTCACGCAGCGCATTCCTCGTTTGCTCAAGATCGATACCCCAGTGGTGCAGAAACTTCTGATCCTCGGCGGCGATCACTGCAAGCTTCAAATACGGAGATATCTGCTCCCAATCGGCCCAGCGGTAATGGTCCTGCGGCAAGCCGTCGGCGACCAGGAATTGCGCCCGGATCATAAAGGCCGTGGTGGGCGGTGGATACCACCGCAACGCCAAAACCGCGGAAACCGATAGCAGTAGCGCTACGCCGGCAAGCCTCATCAACAGCGAGAGAAAACGATTTCGATGCCGTCTCTTTGCTATCACGTATCCCCTCCCCGAGGGTTACCGGCACGACAATC
>JBFGKR010000180.1:0-4789 GCA_041576575.1 Arenicellales bacterium
AGGGCCCCGCTGCGGCGGGGCTCTCACTGTGGGGCGCATTTCTTCGCGCCATACCGAATACCGACGTGCACCGCGAAACTCGAAAATCTCGACTGACTTTCCAGGTTTTTTGCTGGAGTTCGCGCCGGTTGGGCCTCCGGCCGCTGAGTTGAGGCATGTGTGCTCCAGTTTCGTGATCAGAATCAAGTTCGATCTGGACGCGTACCCTCCGAAAACCCAGTTTGCGCTACGCGAGTCGCTGCGGACGACCCGATAGTTACATCTTCAAGAAGCGCCCACCTCTGTCGCGGTCGATACCGAGTCATCTCGAATTCGATCGAAGACTCGACGTAGTGCTCAATGTTGTAAATCGGGCCGGTCGTCTTCCCCCTGATCGATCTTGGTAATCGTCGACTTCGGCACGGTTGTGCGCCGCCGTCTTTTTAAAAGAAGTAAACATGCCCCGGACCTTGGATAGTGGGTGTCAAAAAGATCGGTCCGTGCCTCTTCGACAGTGCAAACGATTGCAGACTCGAAGCTGCAATCTATACTTTGGTTATAACGAAGAAAATACAACCAAAACGTCGTTATGCAGATTAACGCGATTAAATAAATATTTATGATGTGGGGTTCAGGATGCAATACATAAAAGGGTTGACCGCAGCACTGGGGGTCGTCGCCGTATTTTTCAGTTTCAATTTTTCCGTCTTCGCCGCAGACGTCAAGGCGAACAAGAAAAGAGGCCAGGTTTATTTCAGGATGGTCTGTACGGATTGCCACAAGAAAGAAGCAGGGCGAGCAATCCCGCCGTCGGGCGAAACCATGGCTCAGTGGCGCAAGTACTTTGATGCCGACAGGCACGCGAAATCAGGCAATGCCAACGACTCGGTTCGTTACTACACCAGTCTCGAATTTCGAGAGAGCATACAGGACAGCAACAAGGCCGCCAAAAAGTTCTTAACCCTTTCCCATGAACAGCTGTACGCCGACGTTCGGAAATTTGTAATCACAGGCGCAAAAGATTCGGATACACCGGCGTCCTGTAATTAGTGTTCGATGACGTGTGGGTGACCATCGGCATAAATGGGGAAGGTCTGTCGTGAAATCTAGTTCGCGCAGGCGCCGTCGACAATTCCGAGCAAACCGGCGTGGGTTTCTAGGTCTGTCTGCCGGGGTAGTGGGAGGCGCCGCGACATTACCCTTGCGCGCGTTCTCAAAAACCGCGCCTACGAAACCGAAACCGACTTCCTGGGCGTTCGGCGACGTCGTTTCTTCCACCTGCAACATGTGTGTAAACAAATGCGGCATCCAATGCCACGTGGTCGACGGCGTGTTGCAGAAAATCGATGGTGATCCGCGTAATCCCAAAAGCGCGGGCGGCATTTGCGCAAAAGGCCAGGCGGGCATCATGGCGCTGTACGATCCCGATCGCGTCAAGCATCCCATGATTCGTTCCGGTGCCCGCGGCGAGGGGAAGTGGAGGCGCGCCTCTTGGGAGGAGGCCAACGCGTACGTCGCAGACAATCTGGCAAAGATCATAAAAAAGTACGGTCCCGAGGGATTGCTCTGGTCATCGAGCACCGATCTGACAGAACAGTTTTTTGTAAAGCTCGGCAAATATATCGGCACGCCGAATTTTGTACGCCACGCGACCCTGTGCCTGGCGTCTCGCAACGTCGGCTATTTCGGCACCATGGGCGGTGTGCCGGATTCGGATATACGTAATTCAAAATACATTTTGATGTTTGGCGCTAATCGGCTGGAATCGTTCGAGTTGCCTTACAACATTGAACTCATTACCGCGATCGAGCGCGGTGCCAAACTGGTCGTGGTGGACCCGAGGCAAACGGTGACTGCGGCAAAAGGCGAGTGGCTGCCCATCCGACCCCGCACCGACATGGCGCTCACCCTGGCATTGATGCACGTGCTGATTGAGGAAGATCTGTACGACAAGACCTTTGTCGCTGACGCCACCACCGGCCTTGCGGCACTCAGGGAGCATGTAAAGCTCTACACACCTCAATGGGCCGAAAAGGAAACGGATATTCCGGCGGGAAAGATCGTCACCATGGCTCGGGAACTGGCGGCGGCTGCGCCTTCGGTCGTCATATTCCCCGGCCGGCGCAGCTCCTGGTACACCAACGACACCCAATTCCGGCGCACACTGCCGATGCTAATGGCGCTCCTGGGCGCGTTCGACGCCCCCGGCGCCAGTTTCTTCAACCGCGGCAAAGTGCAGCTCGGTGAATTCGACTGGGAACTGGAGCCGTTCGACATCGCCGAGCGCGTCGACGGTTTTGACGAGGAGCGATTCCCGCTGGCCCATCACGGCGACGGGGGTTATGTACATCTTCGCGATACGCTGCTGGCGGGGAGAGGCAAATATCCGGTAAAGGGCTGGATGATTTATAAGCAGAATCCGGTGGCGGCGGTTGCCGACGGTAACGCCACCGTGGAGCTCATGAAGACAATGGATTTTATCTGCGTTATCGATATTCAGCCGTCGCAAACCGCGTGGATGGCCGATGTAATCTTACCGGAGACCACGTATCTCGAGCGCTTGGATCCCATCTGGTCTCCGAGCGGCTCCGTCCAATACGTTGGCATTCGGCAACCGGTGGTGAAGCCGCAGTTCGAATCCAGAACCGTACTTGAGATCATCCAAGGGCTGGCGCCGCTGCTAGACAAAAAGCACCAATTTGAGACGCCGCTGGCGGATGCTTTTGATTTCACCATGGAGCAATTCGTCGATGCCCAGCTGGCGCCCTTGCCCATAGATCGAGAACAGTTGAGCAAGGACGGCATTTGGATTGCGCCGCCCGAGAACACCATCCTGGGTGAGTATCGAAGCGGTAAGAAGACTTTCAAAACTCCTTCCGGGAAAATCGAATTTGTGTCGGAAAGGTTCCGCCGCAACGGCTACGACGCTCTGCCGACATACGAATCGCCAAAAGTCGAGCCCGAAAAACAAAGATTGGTAACCGGGCGCTTTGCCTGGTTCACGCACTCGGCCAATCAAAATAATCGCTGGCTCAATGCGCTATTGCCGGAAAACACCGTCTGGATCAATCCGGAACTGGCGAAGCGGAAGGGCATCAAAGACGGCGACTATGTAAACGTCAGCAGCAGCGCTGGCCGGGTGAAAATCAAGGCCTACGTCACGCCGCGTATTCGCCCCGACACCGTCTACATCACTCACGGCTTCGGCACCAATTCCGCCGGCCAAACGACCCTGTTTGGCAAGGGCGGCGCCGACCAAATTCTCATGGCGAGCAAGGCCGATGCGATTACGAACAACCAGGCTTTACACGAGACCCTCGTCGAAATTACACGGATCGCAGATTCTTAAACTCTTAAACGATGAGCAAATACACGGGCGACAGTAAAGTAACTCGTCGGGCCTTCCTGAAGAACCTGGGGCAGGCGTCGGTCGCCGTGGCGGGCGCCGTCGTTTCCGGAGAAGCGGTCGGCGCCGCGGTTGAACGTAAACCCCGCTACGGCATGCTGATCGATACACGCAAATGTGTCGGTTGTCACGCATGCAGCATCGCCTGTCGAAGCGAGAACAACGTGCCTGAAGGCAAGCATCGTTCTTGGGTCGAGTACCTCGAACAAGGCACGTATCCCGATGCTTCGATACACTTTCTACCCCGGTTGTGTAATCAGTGTTCAATACCGCGGTGTACTTCCGTGTGCCCCACCGACGCCACGTACGAGAGGGGCGACGGTATAGTCGTGATCGATCCGGAGCTTTGCATAGGTTGCAAGTATTGCATTGTCGCCTGTCCCTACGATGTTCGGTTCTTCAATCCGCACACCGGCGTCGTAGACAAGTGCGATTTTTGCGCAGACCGATTGGCGGAGGGGATGGAACCCGCCTGTGTTGCGACTTGTTTCAATCGAGCCAGGATATTTGGCGACTTGAAAGATGCAAACAGCCAAATCTCACAACTCATCGCTGAACATTCCGTGGCAGTGTTGATGCCGGAAAAAGAGACTGAACCCAACGTCTTTTACATCGGCATCGAATACGCCAACGAACAGGACGCTGCCGCTCCGGAGCACTACGTGCGAGTCACCAGGCATCGCGGCCCGGCCGAGACGAGATAATGCCCGTGCACGAGCCCAAAGGGGCATTCCCGATCACCGCCGCCGTATGCATCTCAGCTTTCAATGCAGGTGTCTCGAGTCCCTATTACTCGGCGTGGACGCGAGACGATCCCGCGGGCACACACGTTGACGCCCCTCTCGGTGCGCGCTGGCCCGGTGCATGAACAAGAACGGGAGAATGTCGTGAGCGAAACAACGACTGTGAGCACTGCTCCTTCACGGTTTTCGTCAATTCCCTGGGCGACGGGACTGCGCGA
Source organism: Arenicellales bacterium (assembly GCA_041576575.1). GTDB lineage: Bacteria > Pseudomonadota > Gammaproteobacteria > Arenicellales > JAANXG01 > CALZGZ01. Next base: position 4,347 of record JBFGKR010000180.1, read on the forward strand.
GGATTTTGAGCTTGTTTTCGTGAAACAATGGTCCCCCTACCTGGGCGCCGTTCTGGTGGTGATTATCTGCGCGGCACTGATGGCCAGCGGATTGTTTTGGGGTGTATTCGGCGGGCTCAAGCTGTGGGGCGACTGGTTGAACAATCTCATAGGCCTGGGTCCTGCGTTGGGCATCAAAGAGGAACTGGCAAACCCCCTCATGCACCGTATTTCGCTGATGAATATCGCGCTTCTGTTCGGCGCCTTCAGCGCGGCATTGTTGGCCGGCCAATTTCGAATTAACCGCCCGCCTCAATTGGAATACGTCACCGGCGCCGCAGGCGGTACGCTCATGGGTATCGGGGCGTCGCTGGCGGGCGGTTGCACGACCGGGGGATTTTTCACACCCTTGATGTTCTCTTCGCCGGCCGGATGGACCATGTGGGTCGGGCTGTTAGGCGGCG
>JBFGKR010000181.1:0-4766 GCA_041576575.1 Arenicellales bacterium
CTAAAGGGTCGTCGTAGACTACGACGTTGATAGGCGGGATGTGGAAGCGCTGCGAGGCGTTAAGCTAACCCGTACTAATAACCCGTGAGGCTTGACCATATAACACTCAAGCAGTTTGAGTGGGACGTTGGCAAGCAACAACCCCTGCGCCTGACTGCAACCAATTGTTGACGAAGCGGTGTAGATGGAAAATCTGCTCCGGCTTCGGTGAGCGGTTTGCCTGGCGGCCATAGCGAGTGGGAACCACCTGATTCCATACCGAACTCAGAAGTGAAAACGCTCAGCGCCGATGATAGTGCGGCATTCGCCGTGTGAAAGTAGGACACTGCCAGGCTTTGATTCAAACGACTCACCCCCCGTTCGAGAGGACGGGGGGTGTTTTCGTTTTACACCTGGGTTAGCGCGGCCGCTATTGCAAGTGCCGGCGCAGAAACTCAGCGGTTCGCATCATCGCGTCCTTCGCGGCCAGATCGTCGGCAAAGGTGCGTACATGGGGCGGTCGGAAATCGAAGCCGCGCCCCACACCGGGATACACGATGAGCCTGATATCGCGCCCTTTCTGCTTCAGGGACTCGTACACGAAAATGATGGGCCGATGACGCTGATACTGCTCGTGTTCGCCGAAAAAGATCAAAGCGGGCACCTCCAAATCTTCGGCTTCCGGCGCATATTTGTAGATCTGCACGGGTTCCGGCGCATTCGGGTCTTGTAGATGCGGGTAGTACGATACCCAACACGCAACTTGATTCTCTTGTTTGCCATACGTCACGAGTGCTTTGAGCGTGATGTACCCGCCACGCGTGTGGGAAACCGTACAGATCTTGTCGCCCCGGACGAACGGCAGGGTGAGTAGAAAATCGATGCCGTTGGCTGCGTCTTGTTCGACCGTCGGGTCGTGCTCGATGGGGAACTTGTCGATGAAGCGGGCGAACCACAAGTCCGGGGCCAGCACTACGAAGCCCTGGGCGGCCAGGCGTTTGGGATGGCGGAGTGTCAGATCGTCGAGTCCTCGCCTGCCGTGTTGAAACAGTACGCCCGGATACCGATCCCCCGTTTTCGGGCGGTAGAGGTAGGCCGGAACCTCGGTGTCGCCGCTTTCATAGCTGATTTTCTCCGCTGTCACCTCGAGGTTGCGAGGGACATCCATTTTGCCTTCGTCCCACCACGCTTGATCCCACCACCACTTGTTCTCGTCCTGCGGATACTGATATCGGATCCAGCTCTTGTCGTACATGATCCCCCAGTTCTCGGTTTGCGCCGAAGCCGGCTCCCCGGCGGAGCAGAGGAGCAGTGCCGCCCAGAGTATCGATCGCGTCATAGGTGTTGTCCCACCTTAACTTATGATTTGCGGTCGTGACATTGTAGCGCGAATAATATCGGCATTGTCAGGTCACAGGAGACCCGCGACGCATTCCAAGTAGCATTGATGAATCCGCGCGGTTTGACGCCGACCGTTCAAAACGTAACATAGCGAGTTAACGAACGATGAACGAGGGGAGAAGCGTCGATGGAGGATTTCGAAAAACTAGGAACCTTTTATCTCGGGAAGGTTTTCGATTTGGATGCCGACAAGCTCAAAGACGAGCTCGTGTTGTACGATTCAAAGGACCTCACCACCCATGCCGTCATCATCGGCATGACCGGAAGCGGAAAAACCGGTCTCGGCATCGGTTTGTTGGAGGAGGCCGCGATCGACAAAATCCCGGTGATTGCGGTAGACCCGAAAGGTGACCTTGGCAATCTTCTTCTGCACTTTCCCCAACTACGACCAGAGGACTTCCAACCGTGGGTGAATCCGCAAGAGGCGGCCACGAACGGGAAGACCGTGGACCAATACGCCGCGGACCAGGCCCGCTTGTGGAAGAAGGGTTTGGCGGATTGGGGTCAGACATCCGACCGCATCCAGCGGTTGCACGACAGCGTCGATATGGCCATCTACACACCGGGCAGCTCGGCCGGCGTGCCGATTTCCGTACTGCAGTCGTTTACTGCCCCGCCCCACGAGCTCCGCGAGGATCAGGACCTCTATCGTGAGCGCATTATGTCCACGGCGACCAGCATACTTGCGCTGCTCGATATCGAGGCCGATCCGCTCACCAGCCGCGAACATATCCTGCTCGCCAACATTCTCCAGTACAGCTGGGATGCGGGACGCGGTCTCGATCTGCCGGCGTTGATTGCCGCAATTCAGAAACCGCCGGTCGCACGCGTGGGCGTGATGGATCTGGACTCATTCTTTCCGCCCAAGGATCGATTTGCCCTGGCGATGCGCATCAACAACCTGCTGGCGGCGCCGGGATTTGAAATCTGGATGCAGGGCGAGCCGCTGGACGCCGGTCGCCTGCTGTACTCCGGCGACGGCAAACCTCGTGTGTCCGTGCTCTCCATCGCGCATCTGTCGGACACCGAGAGGATGTTCTTCGTTACGATGTTGCTCAACGAAGTCATCAGTTGGATGCGTCGGCAACCGGGCACGGGGAGTCTGCGTGCAGTTCTCTATATGGATGAGATCTTCGGTTACCTTCCACCGACGGCCAATCCGCCTTCGAAGGTTCTGTTTCTCACCCTGCTCAAACAGGCGAGAGCGTTTGGCGTTGGACTGGTCCTGGCGACCCAGAATCCAGTGGACCTGGACTACAAGGGTCTGTCGAACACCGGCACGTGGTTCATAGGTCGACTGCAGACCGAGCGCGACAAGGCGCGGGTCATGGAGGGTCTCGAGGGCGCTGCCGTCGGTCAGGCGTTCGACCGGCAGAAAATGGAGCGTATCCTCGCCGGGTTGGGTAAGAGGCGATTCTTGTTACATAACGTGCACGAAAACACACCGGAGGTGTTCAGCACCCGTTGGGTGATGTCCTATCTTTCCGGGCCGCTCACCCGCGACCAGATCAAGACCATCATGGCGGGCCGCGCCGTGGCGTCCGCGCCGGAGACGAAGGAAGCCGCGACACGCCCGGCGAAATTGAGGGACCAGAGCGCCGTTCCGCCGGTGCTGCCGCCTTCGGTGCAGCAGTATTATCTACCGGTCGTTAGGAGGACATACGAAGACGAGGACTTGGTTTATCACCCGCAGCTCATCGGCGCGTCCGATGTCAGTTATACGAGTGGGCGTTTCAATGTGAATTATCAGCGGCGCATCGTCGCCTTGACCGAGATCGTGGACGATACCGTACCGGTGGATTGGGTAGAGAGCGAAACCGTTGATCTGGATCCCGACGATTTGCAGAGTTCGGGCGTCGAGAAAGCGCAATACGAGGAAATCGCGAATGCGGCCATGAATGCGGAGAACTATTCCGATTGGGAGAAATTGCACAAACGTTGGATACGCAACGAACAGGCACTCGTTCTCAACAAGAGCCCGACCTTGAAACTTGCGTCCCAACCGGGTGAAACCGAGGGAGATTTCCGTGCCCGATTGCAGATCTTGGCCCACGAAAAGCGCGACATCGAAATCGGAAAACTGCGAAAAAAATACGCGTCCAAGATCAACACGCTCGAAGACCGCCTGATGCGGGCGCAGCAACGCATCGAGACGGAGGAAGCGCAATCCAAACAAACCAGGCTGGATACGGCAATCGCTGTAGGCGCGGCCGTATTGGGCGCGTTCCTGGGTCGGAAACGCGTCAGCACCACCTCCGCAAGTCGGGTTGGAACGGCGGTTCGCCGCGCCGGTCGCCTGGGGAAGGAGAGCGGCGATGTGGAGCGTGCGCGTGAAACCGCGGATAAGGTCCGACGACAGCTCGAGCAACTCAATCAGGAATTCGAAATCGAAGTTGACAAGCTCGATACGGTGTACAACGCTCAAGAAGAAGAATTCGAGAAGGTCGTAATCAGACCTAGAAGCACGGATGTGCATACCCACTTGCTCGGAATTGCGTGGGTCCCCTACTACCGCTCGCAGGACGGCAAGCTGACGCGCGCTTGGAGTTGAATCAAAGGGAATCGCTCGGCTGCGTCGCGGACACAGCACTCAAGGGCGATCCACGGTTACGCCGGTCTAAACCGAGGGGGCCGACATCAGGACTTTACGAGAAAGGGCGTCGCAGTCAGCGGGCTAAATTATTGCACTGCAACAACGGCTTGTGCTATGTTGCGGTGCACCAATTGCAGACACGAATAGCGCGATGAGCGAGAAACGAGATGAGCCTTATACCGACGTCGGGGGCCTGAGGGTTGCGGTACCGCTCTACGACTTGATAGCGAACGAAATTGCGCCGGGTTTGGGTATCGAACCCGATGCCTTTTGGTCATCCGTCGCTGGCATAGTGCGCGATTTGGGCTCCAAGAACCGGCAACTACTCGCACAGCGCGACGCGCTGCAGACGAAAATCGACGACTGGCACCGGGAGCGAAAGGGCGAGCCTTTGGATGTGGCGGCGCACACGAAATATTTACAAGATATCGGTTATCTGGTTCCGGAGGGATCCGATTTCCACATCGACGTCGAAAACGTGGACGACGAGATCGCTGAGATCGCCGGTCCGCAGCTGGTGGTTCCCGTGGACAACGCACGCTATGCACTGAATGCAGCCAATGCACGGTGGGGCAGCCTGTACGACGCGCTCTACGGAACCAACGCTATCGATGAGTCGAACGGTGCCGAGAAGGGCCGATCCTATAATCCCGTGCGTGGACGAAAGGTCATCGCGTATGCCCGAGATTTCCTCGATCAAGCGGTGGGATTGGCCGGGGGAAGTTATGCCGACGCTACGGATATCACGTTGACGGACTTGGACGGGCGCAAACATCTCACCGTAGTGCTGAAG
>JBFGKR010000182.1:0-4762 GCA_041576575.1 Arenicellales bacterium
ATGTTCCTTGGCACCGGCTCCGATCGGTAATACACCCAAAGCGCCGCGCGATATGCGCCTCTCTACCTCCGTCCACGGTAGCGTGCCAACGAACGCGCCGCAGCACCGGTCATCGCTTGAATCAGACGCCTCGCCCATGATCGCTATTATAAGCGCCGCTCTCGGCCGGGCGGACAACCCGGTCGAGCCGGGAAGGCAGCGCCGGGTCCGAGGCGCTGCACGCACCGGCGGCGGCGACGATAGCAACCAGCGATAGTCAAACGCGAGGGAGCGCTTCGTCGAAGCGCCGGCGCAGCACCGGCTGTGCGTCCAGATTGCGTAAAAATCGAGAACGATCCCGACGATAGGCACGGTGCGCCCCAAACGCCGTCCGGTGGCTCTTGGCCGCGTCCAGATCCAACAACATGACCCGACGTTCGATGACCAGGAGATTGTTAGCCTTCATGTCGCCGTGACTGAGGCCGAACTTGAGCATGGTGAAAAACAGCTCGCCGAGAGCGCCGACGATGTCGTCGTGTTTCGAGTCCTCGCTGAGGTATTCCAGGTATTCCGTAAATGGGACGCCCCGCACGTGTTCGGTGATGTAGTAGGACCTTTGACGTAACGGTCCGATCCTCTCCTCGACCATGGCCACGGGTGGAGGCGTAAAAAGCCCCGTTTCCAGGAAACGGTGAGACAACCGCCAACAGGTTTGTGCGCGGGTGGTGCGTACCGCCCGCCGTACCGCATGCCATGGATTTTTAGTGTTGTAGCGTTTAATTACAAATCGTTGGTCGTCGCCGTGCACCATTGCTACGGTGGTGGTGCGATCGTCTTTGTAAAGTATTTCATAACTCCCTCCAGCGAGATACGAATCCGGACTGTCGAGCATGGACCGGAGAAGCGACGAATCGTACTGTTGGTCGTACACCGTAAGTCGTCTGAAGCCTCTGCGCATGACCAATGAGCTGCTACGCGGCATGACGATGTAGAATTCGTCGCAAGTCGGAAAGTATTAATGCGGTCGGACGCCCCACAGGAGCAGAATGTAATGCCGCGGCGAACGCTCACGCGAAACCCAGGCGTCGACGCGCGGTACCGTGGGGGTGTCGGACAGCAGCCGTACGTGAGGCGTGGGATCGTGGAATCGCAAAGTTATTTGGCACATCGACCCGCTGCTAAATTTAAGGGCTTCGGCGTTGCACGTTTGAAGGAAGACCCCGTACTCGCCGATGCGACAGGTTCTCGACTCTCATCAATGCGTCAAAGTCGTCGGTAGCGCGGCCTGTCTTTTGGGTTGAGACGAGTGCACCTCGGTTTTGCGTCTTTCGGAGGCATACAAATTCAAGCCGCGAGTCTTGACCCTACGCCAGAACTTTTCGTCCTTGGTTAGTGTGTCACGTAGCGGCTTGCCGCTGTATCGCGTTATGAACCTGAACAAGTCCCGTTGCGTCAAGCCTATGTCCATGCTGGAGTAATGCAATCCAGCCAAATCCTTCACCACCCAGCGTAACGGCGTGCGGGGTCGTAGCTGCATACGATGCAAATCTATGACGTAGATGGCGGTGCCTCCGGGCACGGGATTTTCAGACGTACCGGCGATGTTCAGTAGAAAATGACAAAGATAGAAGTCCCGATGATTGCCGCCGTTCCGGTGCATGGTCCTCGCGATTTCCGCCACCTTCGCGATCAGCCATCGCTTGAAATGTATTTGTGATTGGTTCTTCGGGGGACAGGTGATCCACCGTTGGGTGTACTCCTCGAGACTTGTGGTGGCAGGGAGCTCCTCGGTGACTATGAAGGAGCGCCGTCGAGCCGGATTTCGCCCCGAGACGCCGTAGGCGACAACGCTCATGCTGTCGACTCCTATCCGGCGCAGAAAGTGAATTCCGTGCCATTCGTTGTTGGCCCCCACCACGGGTAAACGAAAGTAAAGCAGGTTCTTGGCGATCTCCCTCCAGCCCACGCCGCTGTGCGCCTTCAAAAAGAATGATTTTCCATTCTTCGTAAATCGCAACGTGCGGCGACCGGGGGCCTCTCGATAAACCTCTCCGGATATAGCCATTATGTTCTCGAAGTCGGCGCGTGCGTTGTTCGCGTCACCGAAGTCTTCTCGAAACCACACGAGAGTAGACGGATGCCGAACTTTAGTGACCATCCGCGGCTCAGTGGCTTTTTCCGACGCCCATTGCTCGATCATTTCCGCCGCACGAACCGGCATGCTGTAAAGGTCCGCTCTTGATCTATACTCGAGACCGTTACGCCGCCATCGGCGGCGCTGGTCGCTGACCAGCATGTCCGCCAGCTCTCTATTTAAAGCATCTTGCTCAAACGGAGACGGCAATACCTTACCGGCCTGGGCGCACTCTATATGGTGCGCGTATCCGCACACTTCGGTTGCGAGCACCGGAAGGCCGGAGGTGATTGCCTCTAGGAGTATCATACCGGTGTTTTCGCGATATGCCGGATGGATGAGCAAATCGCCCGCTTGCAGCAGTTCCGGAACGTCCGAACGACCGCCTAGAAATTCAATTCGATCTGCGACTCGCAGCCGCCGCGCTAGTCGTTGAAAAGGCCTGGGGTCGTCTTGCCCGATCACGAAAAGTCGAGCGTCCTTATGGGTCCCATTCGGCAGGGCCGCGAGGGCGCGAATGGCGCGGTCCAGCCCCTTGGTCTTGAAGCCGGAGCCGACGAACAAGATCAGATGCGTTGCGTCCGCTATACCGAGCCTGCGCCGGCACCGAGCCGCGCTGTGAGATGAATAGTCCACTAAGCGTGTTCGATCCAGCGTCGGGGGCAACAAGAAAAACCGGTCGTCGGGTGTGTGGTGAAACTGTTGATAAATGGATTTTTCCCGTTCCGAAAGACACAGAATCTTAGTGGGATTGTCGGCGCCAAACACGGCGCGTTCAAACTTGCGGAAGTAGTGATAGCGCGGAGTGCATCGATACAACAGGCCGTAGCGCGGGACTACGTGCCCGACGTAACAATAGTCCGCCGCGTAGTAGATATCGAGACCGGGCATCTTGTTAAACCCCACCACAGCGTCGAACTCAGCGGCTGAGATGTGCTGTCGCAGTCTACGATGAAACACGGCTGCGCGCGAATGGTTGGTAAGTCCCATGGAAGGTATGATTTTGACCTCCACTCCTTCCGGACAAGACCCGTGCCACTCACCGGAGTAGACCACGATCTCATGCCCTCGACGCCGGCATTCCTCGATGATGCGCAGCATGTCGCGGGACAAGCCCCCGTAGGGGAAGTGTTTATAGGCACAGAATGCGAATCGCATCGACCTATGCGGTCTCCGTCTCGCCCGCCTGAGATTTCTTGAAATCGTCCAATTTTTTCTCCCACTCGTACGCAGTGCGGCAGATGAGCTCAAGGCTGTCGTGCTTGGGCTGCCAGCCCAATATTTCCTGTATCTTCGTCTTGTCTGCGATCAGTATTGGCGGATCTCCCGGCCTGCGCGGCGCTTCGTTGATAGCCAATGTCTTACCGCTCACCTTCTGTACCATGTCCAATACCTCCCGGACGCTGAATCCCCGGCCGTAACCGCAATTCAAGACCTGAGACTCCGCTTGGTGCAGGAGATACGCAAGCGCGACTACATGGGCATCGGCAAGATCTTCGACATGAATGTAGTCCCGCACGCACGTGCCGTCCTCGGTGGCGTAATCGGTGCCGAAAATCTCGATTTGATCCCGCTTTCCGCATGCCGTTTCGCACGCGACCTTGATGAGGTGCGTCGCGTCTGGGGTTGCTTGACCCAGTGATCCGTCCAAAGCAGCGCCGGCGACATTGAAATATCGTAATGCTACGTAATTGAAGCGCCGGTCTGTCGGCCGACGGCTTGCAAGATCACTGTAGGCGACGTCGCGCAACAACCACTCTGTAGCCAGCTTGGAAAATCCGTAAGGGTTGATGGGCACGGTGTCGGCTTGCTCGTCAACGGGCACCTCCTCGGGAATGCCGTACACCGCGGCGCTGGAAGAAAAAATAAAATGCCGCACGCCGGTTTCGCGGCAGGCCTGTACTAATCGCAACGACGCGGCCACGTTGTTGTCGTAATATTTTAGCGGATCGCGCACCGACTCTGGGACGACGATGTGCCCGGCAAAGTGAATTACTGCAGCGATGTTGTGCTCTCGAATCAGGTCCCGAAGGGGGCCGATCTCCCGGACATCGAGCTGGACGAACGTGGCGTCCGCCGGCACCGCCCATCCGTGACCGGAATACAGATTATCCACCACCACGACGTCGTAGCCCGCATTGAGCAAATGACGCGACGTATGGGAGCCGATGTACCCCGCTCCGCCGGTGACCAAAACCGTGGGATTCATGCAATTACGTTCTGGCTTGCAGTATGTGGGCCTGGAGTGTACCCCACACCCGCGCGGGGGGCACGTTGGCGTAGCACGCAGGTTCGACCGTGGACGTCCCAGAATAGGTGCAGCGCCGCCTTAGGCACGGCGCGCAACCAAACTTCGCGGACAGCCGATGCTGGTGCCGGCCGCGCGTCCCGGTGAGGCGCGGGTCCGAGGCGCCATAGATAGAGACGCAGGGCGTGGCGACCGCGGCTGCGAGGTGGCCCAGACCGGTGTCGACGGCAACCGCACCGTCGGCGCGGGAGAGCAAGCGAGCGAGTTCCGACAAACGCAGCCCGGGCAGCACCCGGGCGCGCGAGTGGTCAGCCGCGAGCCGCTCGGCACGTCGTTGTTCCTCGGCGTTCCCGGCAGGCAGTAACACGCTCAGTCCCTCGTCGGTGGCCAGCCGGATCGCC
>JBFGKR010000183.1:0-4743 GCA_041576575.1 Arenicellales bacterium
ACGTAGCGTTCGCCGGGCCCACCTTCGGGGTGTGGATGGTGCTGATGGCCATCCTCGGCGGCAAGGGTACCCTCTGGGGGCCTGTCATCGGGGCCACGGTGTTTCACGTCACCCAGGAATTCTTCTGGACGTATCTGTTTGGCTGGCAGCGCGTCGCATTGGGTCTGTTGATCGTTGTGGTCGTGGTGTTCTTCCCGCTGGGCATCGTCGGCTGGTTGCGGGAACGCTTTCCGCAGTGGTTCGGCGAGGTCGTGGACGAGGACGCCCGCCGGGTGCAGGTGTCCCTGGAGGGAGAGCGATGAGCGCCATCTTGGAAATCGAGAACGTCACCAAGACCTTCGGCGGCGTGATCGCGAACAACAGTATCAGTCTGTCGGTCCCCAAAGGCGCCATCATCGGCCTCATCGGCCCGAACGGCTCCGGTAAAACCACCTTGTTCAATTCCATCGTCGGTTTTCACCCTATCGACAGCGGATCGGTGCGGTTTCAAGGCGCCGAATTATCGCGCCTGCGGACGCCGCAGATCGCGCGCCTGGGTCTGCTGCGCACCTTCCAGCAGACCCGCATCTTCGGCAGGATGAACTGCGTGCAGAACATGCAGATCAGCCTGCCGCACGTGGACGACAGTTTCGCCACCATGCTGCGAAGGTTTCCGCCCGAAGTCACGGAACGGGCGGAAAGTTTTCTCGAGTTCGTCGGTCTGTATGCCAAGAGGTATTTGCGCGCGGAAGACTTGTCCTTCGGTCAACAGAAGCTGCTGGAGTTCGCGATGGCGTTGATGAACGAGCCGACCGCGTTGTTGCTCGACGAACCGACCGCGGGTATCAATCCCACCCTCATAAATGGTCTCATCGACCGGCTGAAGCGCGCCAACGCCGAGTTCGGCATCACCTTGTTTGTCATCGAACACAACATGCGCGTCATTATGAACCTCGCCCAGCACATCCATTGCCTGGCCCACGGCGAGCTGCTGGCGGATGGCCCGCCCGATGAGATCCAGAATGACCAGCGCGTGATTGAGGCTTATTTGGGCGCACACTGATGGCGGAGAACGACCGCGACGAAACCGACATGATCCATGGTCACGGCACCGGGACGGTGGATACGGTGTTGTCGGTGGATGAGGTAGCGCGTGAGGCCGATCAGCTCGTGCAAGACCGCCCGACGGTCGAGAAATTTGCCGCGCTGGCCGATCACGCGCCTTTGCTCACCATCGAGAATTTAAACGCCGGTTACGGCAAGATGCAGATTCTCTTCGATGTCCACCTGCAGGTTAGGAAAGGCCAGTCGTTGTGCCTGATCGGGCCCAATGGCGCCGGTAAATCCACGGTGCTGCATTCCATCTACGGCTTCACCAACATCATGGGTGGATCTATCCGGGTGGATGGGCGCGAAATCACCACTCTTGGTCCGAACCAGAAGCTCAAGGAAGCGAAGATCGCCTATATCCTCCAGGACAACTCCGTTTTTCCGGACATGACCGTGGAAGAGAACCTGTGGATGGGCGGATATCTGATGGAGGATCCGGCGCACGCGCGGGAGGCGGCGGATAGGATCTTCGACAAATACACCAAGCTGGCGGAACGCCGGCACCAGCTGGCGCGGGTGTTGTCGGGGGGCGAGCGGCGCCTGCTGGAGATATCGCGCGCCTTGGTGATGAATCCCGAAATACTCCTCGTCGACGAGCCTTCAATCGGTCTGGAGCCGCGGTTCATCAACATGGTGTTCGAAATCCTCGACGATTTGCAGCACAACGAAGGCAAGACCATCGTCATGGTGGAGCAGAACGCCAAGAAAGGACTCGAGTTTTCCGATATCGGCTACGTCATGGTTTCCGGGGAAATTGCGATGGCGGATAAGGGCGATGTACTGCTCGCAGACCCGGAGGTCGGCAGGCTGTTCCTGGGGGGTTGAGGATTTCTTACCTTTGTCCCTCGTCGTACCGTCAAGCGCTTCTCATCAGGGACGAACGCCGTACAATAATAATTTTCTTTGCCTTCCACATTATTTAATTCCCCGACAGAGGTGTAATGAGTTCGATGGCTACGACACATTTCGATATTGCGGTTATCCCCGGCGACGGAATCGGTAAAGAGGTGGTGCCCGAGGGCTTGCGTGTTTTGGAACGCGTGGGGTCGCTCTTCGGGATCGAATTCGATTGGTCGGAGTACCCGTGGAGTTGTGAGACGTACGCCAACACCGGTGAACTGATGCCCGAAGAAGGATTGGCGCAGTTAAAAGCAGCGGACGCGATTTTCCTGGGCGCGGTGGGTTTTCCCAATGTGCCCGATCATGTCTCGCTGTGGGGGCTGTTGATTCCCATTCGACGCGAAATGCAGCAGTATGTGAATCTGCGGCCGGTGCGTCTGCTACGCGGTATCCGTTCCCCGTTGCGGGATCGTGGAGCCGAAGACATCGATTTCGTCGTGGTGCGGGAGAACAACGAAGGCGAATACTCCGAAATCGGTGGTCGATTGTACCGGGGGACCGACGCGGAGATGGTAGTCCAGGAGAGCGTGTTCACGCGAAGGGGCGTGGACCGGGTCATCCGCTACGCCTTCGATCTGGCGCGGACACGTGCGGCCAAGCACCTGACGTCCGCGACCAAGTCCAACGGCATTATGCATACCATGCCCTACTGGGACGAACGATTTGCCGCCGTCGCCAGCGAGTATCCGGAGATTCGCACCGATCAGTACCACATCGACATCCTAGCGGCGAATTTCGTGTTGCACCCGGACTGGTTCGACGTCGTCGTGGGCAGCAATCTATTCGGTGACATCCTTTCCGATCTCGGCCCTGCGGTCGCCGGTACCATAGGTATCGCGCCGTCTGCCAACATTAACCCTGAACGTCGATTTCCGAGCATGTTCGAGCCCGTGCACGGCTCCGCTCCGGACATAGCGGGAAAGGGTGTCGCCAATCCTATTGGGCAAATATGGTCGGCGGCCATGATGCTCGATCACCTCAACCAGCGCGAAGCCGCGCTTGCTGTTGAGCGGGCCATCGAGACCGTGTTGGCGGAACCCGGCCTGCACACGCCGGACATGGGCGGGAAGGCCACGACCAGTGAGCTCGGACAAGCGATCGCGTCGGCGATATGATGCGCTGCGTCGCCCCCTCGCGGGCGGCCGCGGGTCGAAGGTCGTAACCTGTTCAACGTCGCTCGCTTACGACCTTGTCTGAAGACGTAAAGAAAGGCATGCGGGCGGGTAGTTCCGTCGTCCCCACTTTCGTCGCGATATTCATAGGCGTGGGTATTGCCGCCGAAGTCGCGGGGGTGTCGCCCGCGGCGGCCCTGTTGTCCTCGGTGGCGGTTTTCGCGGCGCCCGCGCAATTCGCCATGTTCGACTTGTCCATGCAGGACGGCGTGCTGCTGCAGGTCATCTCCGTCGGCGTACTCGTGAATCTTAGGTTTTTCGTTATGAGTCTGACATTGACGAAATTCTTTCATCACGTACCGCCGCGTAGGATGACATATTGGGCCCAGTTCGTGAGCGCGTCGTCGTATCTTGTCACCTTTTTCCAATCACGCCGAAACGAATCCGTGGACTTGTTCGATTTTTATCGCGGTGTCGTCCTCATGACTTTTTCCGCGGCTGTCGTTGGAACCGCGATCGGCATCCTTATCGGTGCAGGGCTGCCCGCGCTGCTGGCCTTTGGGGCGACCCTGTTCCTACCGATCTATTTCTCCCTGCTGCTCGTGGGCGAAACCCGCGGGCGCCGCGAAACAGGTGCTGTCCTGATCGGCTTGGTGTTGACGCCGCCGCTGGAATTGATGTTGCCGGGATGGGGCATTTTCATCGCCGCCATCGGCGCCGGCGTCACCGTAACGGCGTCGAAGCAGTGACGAATGTAGAATGGATCATCGCCGTAGGGGGAGTGGCGGCCGGAACCTACGCGCTTCGAGCTGCCCCGTTTCTGTGGGCGCCGTTGCGGGACCTTGGGCGAAGATACACCGACTTTCTCACACACGTGTCCTTCGCAATCGCCGCCGGTATCGTGTCCAAGGCGATGTTGATGCACGAGGGCCGCTTTTTTTTCGGACCCGAAACCTACATCAAATTCGCCGGCCTTGCGGTTGCGCTCGGCGTCTACCGCTGGCTACGCAATGTTCCGCTGGCGCTTTTTTCGGGCGCCGGGGCCGCGGTGGCGATACGTTGGTTGAGCGGCGGCTGAATGGCGCTCGCTTCGCCGACCGCACGGCCGTCGAGCCGTGGGACGTCACCCGAACGTTGTTTAAAGCTGATCGAGAATCCGCTCGGCGCTACTCACCTCGAATTTGCCCGGCGCCTCGACGTTCAGCGATTTAACCACACCGTCGTCGACGATCATGGAGTAGCGTTGGGAGCGTATCCCCATGCCACGGTCGTGGCGGTCCTCGAACAAACCTATCGCTTCGGCAAAGTCGGCATTCCCATCCGCCACCATTAGAATATTGTCGTCGACATTCTGAGACTTGCCCCACGCATCCATAACGAAGGCATCGTTCACCGACAGGCAGATAATTTTATCGATGCCTTTGTTATAGATGTCGTCGGCGTGCACCACGAACCCCGGAAGGTGACTGGCGGAGCAGGTAGGCGTGAATGCGCCGGGCAAGGCGAACAGTACAACCCGTTTGGTCGCAAAAAGCTCGTCCGAGGTTACGGCCTTCGGACCGCCGTCGCCCATGATATACAAGGTCACGTTTGGGAGCCGATCGCCGACTTGAATGGACATGTACAGGTAAGATCGGAAGAG
>JBFGKR010000184.1:0-4736 GCA_041576575.1 Arenicellales bacterium
CAGGGTTCGGCGCTACCGTGGAGGTGTCCATGCCGGTTGCCAACGAAGACATAGCCAAGGCCTTCGAAGAAATCGCGGATCTGCTCGAGATCGATAACGCGAATCCATTCCGCGTCCGTGCCTATCGCAATGCCGCACGTACGATCCAGGGGCTCGGTAAAACCCTGCAGGCTTTCGTAGACGAAGGCCGTGACCTCAAATCGCTTCCGGGCATCGGTCAGGATCTGGCAGACAAGATCGACGAGATGCTGCGCACCGGTCGTATGCAGGCACTCGACGCCCTGCACCGGAAGCTACCCGCGAGCCTGGAAGAGCTTCTGAGAATTCCGGGCATGGGGCCAAAACGGGTGCAGGCCCTGTACCATAAACTGGGCATTAAAACATTGTCTCAGTTGGAACGGGCGGCTCGGTCGGGAAGGTTACGCGAGCTTCCCGGCTTTGGTCCGAAGTTGCAGCAACAAATACTGGACAGTGTCGCTGCGAGCAAGTCGGCGGAAGCGCGTTGGTCACGCATCGAGACGGCCGCGAGCGCGAACCAAATCGTCGCATTCCTGCAATCCGTGCCTGGAGTAGATGAAGTGGTGGTGGCGGGCAGTTTCTGGCGGGGGAAAGAATCCATCGGCGACCTCGATATCTTGGTGACTGCCACGGATACCCCATTGGTGATGCAACGGCTTGCGCACTACGCCGAGGTGCGGCGGGTCGTATCCTCGGGATCGACCCGCTCAACGGTGCTGTTGAACAGCGGCCTGCAAGTCGACGTGCGCGCAGTGGATCAGGAGAGCTTCGGAGCGGCCCTGCATTATTTCACTGGCAGCAAATCCCATAACATTCAAGTCCGCAGATTAGGGCAGAAACGCGGCCTCAAGATCAATGAGTACGGGGTCTTCGAAGGCAAACGACGTATCTCCGGCAAATCCGAAAAGGAGGTGTTCGCCGCCGTAGGCTTGCCGTGGATTCCTCCTGAACTGAGAGAGGGCAGCGGGGAGATCGAAGCCGCACGTCGCAACGCACTGCCCCATTTGATCGAGCGCGGAGACCTGAAGGGTGACCTGCACACCCACAGCCGTGCGACCGACGGCAAGGCCGCCGTTAAAGATATGGTGTTGGCCGCTAAAAGTCGTGGACTACAGTATATCGCCGTCACCGATCACTCGAGACATCTCGCGGTGGCTCATGGTTTAGACGCTAATCGGCTCATGCGACAGGTCGATGAGATCGATCGAATGAACGAGGCTGTACGTGGGATTACAGTATTCAAGGGCATCGAGGTGGACATTCTGAAAGATGGCTCGTTGGATTTGTCGGACACGATACTGAGTCGACTCGATCTCGTGATCGGCGCGGTCCACAGCCACTTTCAACTGCCGCGGAAGAAACAGACGGAACGCATACTTCGAGCTATGGATCGTCCCTTTTTTACGATCTTGGCGCATCCGACCGGCCGATTGATTGATAGCAGGCGGGGATACCAAGTAGATATGGAAAGGATAGTGCGGCACGCGGCCGAGCGTGGTTGTTTCTTAGAATTAAACGGTCAACCAAAACGGCTGGATTTGACTGACGTGTTTTGCCGTATGGCCCGGGACGAGGGAGTACTGGTTTGCATAAACAGCGATGCCCACGACACCCACGAATTGGATAATCTTGACCATGGAATCGTGCAAGCAAGACGAGGATGGCTGCAGAAACCCGACGTATTGAATACACGAACCACGAGCCGCGTGAAGCGACTGTTGAAAAGTACCATGGTCTGAGCTTAGTCTACGCGTTCGCAGAGTTGATCTTCTAGCTCATACAGACCAGAGATGACTGGAATTGCACAAGTCGACGCGGAACGACGGGGACGCCGATTCTGCGTTGCACTTTACGGCCCCTCGGCGATTCAGACCGGGACAAGCGTTGTTCGAAGGGCGACAAATTGATTCTCATCATGGAGCAGGGATTGTGAAGGATGCAAACTGCAATACGCACCCACATCGAGAGAGCGAGCGATGTCACCACACGACCCTCTAACCGTTGACGCATTGTATCAATCGTGCGATGAGATCCAATTGCCCTTTGAGACAACGGAGGAATTGGGTCACTTTGGCGACGTCATCGGTCAACCCAGGGCGCTGGAAGCAGTGAATTTCGGCACGGGCATTGAGCGCGACGGGTTCAACATCTACGCCATGGGCTCTTCGGGTACGGGACGATTTACCATCGTCAAGAATATTCTGGAACGGCAGGCCGCTACACGCGAGACGCCTTCGGATTGGTGTTACGTCTACAACTTCAAGCAACCTCACAAACCCAGCGCACTGCGCTTGCCCGCGGGACGCGGATCGAAGCTTCGCGACGACATGGAACAGCTGATCGAGGACCTTGGATCGGCAATTCCGGCTGCCTTCGAAACCGAAGAATACCACTCGCGGGTAGAAAAATTGGAACAAGAGTTGAGCGAGCGCCGTGACAACGCGCTGAGCGAACTGGCAAACGAAGCTGGAGAGCGCAACGTGCGTTTCTTGCATACGCCCGCCGGTTTTGCGTTTGCCCCTCTGGATTCGAAGGGGGAAGTAATCCAGCCGAGCGCGTTCGAAAAAATGCCTCAAGAAGACAAGCAGGAGCTCGAGGGCATTGTCAACGACCTGCAAAAAAAACTGCAACGCATAATTCGTCAGATACCGATATGGCAAAAGGAGACCCGTGAAAAACTCAAAGAACTGGATCGCGAGATAGGACGCTATGCAGTGGACCACTTGATCGGTTTGATCAAGGAAGGTCATCAAGATATACCGGAGGTGGTGACGTATCTGCAAGATGTGGAACACGACATCGTGGAGCACGTACGCGAGTTTCGCTCGGACGCAGAACCTCAAGCGGCATTATTCGGTGCGACCACAAAACCGGAAGCGCTCCACCGCTACCACGTAAATGTTCTCGTCGATCACGACGGTGAACAAGCAGCGCCGGTGATTTACCAGGATCTGCCGACCTATCCCAACATGGTCGGTCGCGTGGAATACCGCGCCCAGATGGGTACATTGGTGACCGACTTTATGTTGATAAAGGCCGGTGATTTACACAGGGCTAATGGAGGTTATCTGATCCTCGACGCAAATAGAGTGTTGTTACAACCTTTTGCGTGGGACGGTTTGAAGCGGGCGCTGCGTTCGAGGGAGATACGTATCGAGCCGCTCGAAAAAGCACTGGGGTTTATAAGCACGGTGTCGCTGGAGCCGCAGCCGATCCCGCTCGACGTGAAAGTGGTCCTGATCGGAGAGCGCCTGCTGTATTACTTGTTGTGCGAATACGATCCGGAGTTTTCCGACCTGTTCAAGGTCGCCGCTGATTTTGACGAGCGCATGGATCGAGACGCGGAATCGGCGATGGAATTTGCGCGGTTGTTAGCGGGGATCGCGATTCAGGAGTCGCTTCTGCCCCTGGATCGAAGTGCCGTGGGCCGCATAATCGAACACAGCTCGCGACTCGCCGAGGACAAGGAAAAGCTGTCCATCCACATGCGTGAAATAGTCAACATCATGGAGGAGGCGGATTTTCAAGCGTGCCAGGACGACAGGCAAGAGGTCATCTCTCGTCGCCACGTGCAGCGCGCCATCGACGCCAAGATCTATCGATTGGACCGTATCCGGGAGCATATTTACGAGGCAATACGACGCGGCACGCTTCAAATCGACACACACGGTTCCAAAATCGGTCAAATAAACGGATTGTCGGTCATCGAACTCGGTGGGTTCTCCTTTGGCCAACCTTCCAGGATCACCGCCACCGCCCGGATGGGGTCAGGAAAATTCGTGGACATTCAGCGGGAGACCGAACTGGGAGGCAAGATACACTCCAAGGGTGTGTTGATACTCTCGAACTATCTGGCCGCCAACTACGCGAAAGACCACCCGTTGTCGATATCGGCGAGCCTTGTGTTTGAGCAATCCTACGGTATGGTGGATGGCGATAGCGCATCATTGGCGGAGCTCTGTGCCTTGCTCTCCGCCTTGTCGGGCTTGGGAATAAGCCAATCCTTCGCGGTGACGGGCTCGGTCAATCAGCTCGGCGAGGTTCAAGCGATCGGCGGCGTAAATCAGAAGATCGAGGGTTTTTTCGATGTATGTAAAGCGACCGATTTCACAGGAGCGCAAGCGGTAGTGATTCCGAAGTCCAATGTCCCTCATCTCATGCTTCGCGAGGACGTCATTGCCGCAATCGAGCGGGAAGAATTCCACGTTTACGCGGTGTCCCACGTCAACGACGCAATGGACCTCTTAACCGACACGCCTTCGGGAGAGCGTGACGAGCAGGGTAAGTTTCCCGGTGGGTCGGTAAACGAGCGTGTGGAACAGGCTCTAGTCACGTTGGCAAGGCAGCGCGCCGCGTTTTCCAGAGAGTACAAAAGCCGCGACAAGCCATGACTAGTTCGAACACCAAGACGGTGCGAAGGATTACCGTCGCCATCGACGCTACGCGACGAAGCGCAGACACATTAATCGCCGCAGCCGATATCGCTGCTCGTATTAGCGGTGAATTGACCGCCCTTTTCGTCGAGGACGTGAATCTATGTTCTCTCGCCGAGCTTCCGTTTGCGGTGGAGCTTGATCGCACCAGCGGTGTAACGCGGCGTCTGGACCCGAACGTCGTTGCGCGCGCGCTTGAAGTAGACGTCGAACGCGTTCGCCGCTTGCTGCAAGTCGAGTCGGAGAGACGTCAAATAACCACTTCGTTGAAGGTTGTGCGGGGCC
>JBFGKR010000185.1:0-4705 GCA_041576575.1 Arenicellales bacterium
CCCGGGTCGACCGCGTCGTCAAGGGGCGAGAGTCCGGCGATCCCTGGCTGGAACTGGAACGAGTGTGTTTGCGTCTGTGTGGCGTCGACGCCGTGAGGCGGGCGCGGGGGGTTGAAGTGTAATGTCGAAAGCGCGATTGAAATCCGATATCAACGTCTACATGGAGGGCGTCGGCCGACGCGCGCGCGACGCGGCGCGGCGTATGATGCGCGCGCGCACCGGCGAAAAAGACGCGGCCCTCGCGGCGATAGCCGATCGCATCGAGAGCAGTCACGAATCCCTCGTAGAGTCCAATCGTTAAGATTTGGAGGAGGGACGGCGGAACAATCTCGACTCTGCGCTGCTGGATCGCCTCGAACTCACCGAGGCGCGCACTGCGGCAATGGCCGAGGGGCTGCGTCAAATCGTCGCCCTGCCCGATCCCGTGGGCGCCGTGTCGGAGATGAATTTCCGACCGTCGGGGATACAGGTCGGACGCATGCGTGTGCCGCTGGGCGTAATCGGGATCGTGTACGAGTCTCGCCCTAATGTGACGGCCGACGCCGCCGGACTGTGCTTGAAGTCCGGCAACGCGGTGATCTTACGCGGGGGGTCCGAGGCGATTCACTCCAACCTCGCGATCACGCGCTGCATCCACGAGGCGCTGGCGGAAAGCGAATTGCCCAGGGACGCGGTGCAAGTGATCGAAACCACCGACCGCGAAGCGGTGGGCGCTCTGTTACGCATGCCCGAATACGTGGATGTGATCGTGCCCCGGGGCGGCAAAGGTCTCATAGAGCGCGTCAGTCGTGAGTCGATGGTGCCGGTGATCAAGCATCTGCACGGCGTGTGTCACGTATTCGTGGACGAGGACGCGAACGTGGATAAGGCCGTGGCCATCGCCTACAACGCGAAGACCCAACGTTATGGCACATGTAACACCATGGAAACGCTGTTGGTTGCGGACTCCCTGGCCGAAAAGGTGCTGAACAGATTGGCCCCGATGTACCACGACGCCGGCGTGGAAATACGCGGTTGCCCGCGAACGCTTGAAATGATCCCGGAGGCCGCGCCCGCGACCGAGGAAGACTGGACAACCGAGTATCTAGCGCCGATTCTCTCGGTCCGCGTAGTCGCGGATATAGACGCCGCGCTCGACCATATTCACCGTTATGGCTCGCAACACACCGATGCCATCGTCACCGAAAATCTCGCCAGGGCGCGCCGTTTTCTTACGGAAGTCGACTCGAGTTCGGTCATGGTAAACGCATCCACGCGTTTTGCCGACGGTTTCGAATACGGTCTCGGCGCCGAGATCGGTATCAGCACGGATAAATTGCATGCCCGCGGTCCGGTCGGTCTGGAAGGATTGACTTCACAAAAATTCATCGTCATCGGAGACGGCCATATTCGCAAATAGCGCCATAAGAGTGACCCGCCGAACTCTATTACCGCCTAGCGAGGACTCGTTTTGAGCATCATCGGGATCTTCGGTGGAACCTTCGACCCGGTGCATCGCGGCCACTTGGAAATTGCGCGTCACGTGTACCGCGCGCTGAATTTAGATCAGGTCCGGTTTGTGTTGAGCGCACACCCGCCGCATCGCCGCCCCGCGATGGCTTCTTCGTCGCATCGGGCGCATATGCTGCGCCTCGCCATTGAGGGCGAACCCGGATTTATCGAGGACTTGAGAGAGCAGCAGCGCCGCGGACCGTCGTATACGATCTGGACGTTACGCTCCATTCGGGCAGAGCACCCGACGAAATCGTTGGCGCTCATCGTCGGTATAGACGCGTTTGAAAAACTGAATACCTGGTACTGTTGGGAACAAATTCTCGCCCTGTGCCATGTGGTCGTG
Source organism: Arenicellales bacterium (assembly GCA_041576575.1). Classification (GTDB taxonomy): domain Bacteria; phylum Pseudomonadota; class Gammaproteobacteria; order Arenicellales; family JAANXG01; genus CALZGZ01. Next base: position 1,838 of record JBFGKR010000185.1, read on the forward strand.
CTGCCTCGACCCGGCTGGACCTGGTCCGATGCCAACCTCGGCTGGTACCGTGACGCCGTCAGCACCGAGCCCGTGGAACTGAATCGTGCGTCCGTAGGGCGGGTGTACGTCTTTGACGCTCCGCTCATCGATGTCTCGGCCTCTGCGGTTCGAAAAAAGATTCGGAATGGAGAAGATGTCTCCGCAGATATTCCCGATGCCGTGTGGTCGTACATTCGAAAGCACGGGCTGTACGATTACACAACGAGGGATCAACACAGAATCATGCGTTCTGAACGACTCAATGACCTTGCGCTGGCTACGTTGGAGGACATGAAGGGAAAGGATATACGGGTGATGGATGTTCGGGAATTGACCGATATCACGGACTACATGGTCATCGTGAGCGGATCTTCCGATCGCCACGTGAAGGCCATTGCGGATAAGTTGGTGGACACCATGCGCGAACACAAGGTGCGCCCCTTGGGCGTAGAGGGACGTGAGCACAGTAATTGGATATTGCTCGATTTTGGCGACATCGTCGTCCACGTCATGCACCCCGAGGCTCGCCAGTTCTACGATCTCGAAGGCCTGTGGAGCGAGCAGGTCAAGCAGATGGTCCTGGAGCAGCGCGAGCGGCACAACGAGTAATACCTGTGCATGAAAATTTACGTCGTGGCATCGGGTGGCCGAATGCCGGAATGGGTGAACAGCGCCTATCGTAGTTACGCAAAGAGGTTTCCCCGCGAGTGCCGGTTAGAACTTGTTGAGGTTGCCGGAAGAAAACGAACCAAGACTTCGGACATTGGGCGCCTCAAGGAACTGGAAGCGGCAACGCTGCTCTCGGCGACCCCCAAAAACTGTCGTCGTGTCGCTCTCGATCGTCGTGGTCGTCAATTTTCAACCGCTGAATTGGCCGGACAATTGAAAATGTGGATGGCTCATGGCATGGACGTAGCCTTACTGATCGGCGGCCCCGAAGGCTTGCCTTCGTCTTGTCTAGAAAAAATGGACCAGGTCTGGTCGTTGTCTTCGTTGACATTTCCGCATTCACTGGTCCGCGTCGTGGTCGCGGAACAGCTGTACCGGGCGTGGAGCATCGTCAATCATCATCCCTATCATCGAGGAGGGGCGGGCTGATGGACGCTCCGGGGCGCGCGAACGAGCCCGTGCCGCGCAGCGCGCCAGCGCACGCCCTTACGCGATCCCCGCTTCGGCGTCACCCGCATGCGTGGGTCCAAGATGCGGGCTGAACGCGAATCGCAAAGGGGGACGAGGCCGCCGCGGACACCGCTGTTGTATCTGGCATCCGCATCGCCGCGTCGACGGGAGCTTTTGGCGTCGGTGGGCTTGCGGTTCCATGTGGTCAGCGCGGACGTCGACGAGTCACGTCGCGGGGATGAACCGCCGGATCGATTCGTTCTGCGCCTGGCGGCGGACAAGGCCGGGCGGGCGTGGGCGCAACTGGCGAGCGCACAGCGTGCCCCCTACGCGGTGATCGCGGCGGACACCTGTGTGGTGCTGGGCGCGGATGTGTTCGGAAAACCGATTGATGCCGCAGCCGCGGCCCGCACGCTTCGACGCCTGTCGGGTCGTGCGCACGAAGTGTTGACCGCCGTTGCGGTGTGCCACGACAGGGAAGTGATGTCCGCGCTGAGTCGCAGCACGGTGAAGTTCAAACCCCTGAGCGACGCCGAGATCACGCGTTACTGCAACACGGCGGAACCCCTGGACAAGGCCGGCGCCTACGCCATTCAGGGCCTCGCCAGCGGTTTTGTAGAACATCTCGAGGGCAGTTACACTGGCGTTGTCGGATTGCCCATGTTTGAACTTCGAAAGCTGCTACTCCGGGTCGGCGTAGATTGGATATGAGTGAAGAGGTACTGATCAACGTCACGCCGCAGGAGACTCGGGTCGCCACCGTGGAAAACGGTGTACTTCAGGAGTTGCACATCGAACGCACCCGCTCTCGGGGGATCGTCGGTAACGTATACAAGGGTCGGGTGGTGCGCGTGCTTCCCGGCATGCAGGCGGCATTCATTGACATCGGGCTGGAGCGCACCGCGTTTCTGCATGCCTCGGATATCGTCCGCCGGGACGACCAGCACAACGGTCAATTTGAAGCGAGCGCGGAGAATTCCATACATTGCCTGCTGGCGGACGGCGACGAAATCGTAGTGCAAGTGCTCAAGGACCCTCTGGGCTCCAAGGGGGCCCGATTGACCACACAGATCAGCATTCCAGCGAGATTCCTGGTGTTCCTTCCCCATGGCAAACATATAGGGGTCTCGCAGAGGATAGAGAACCTGGAAGACCGCGAGCGGTTGCGTTCTACGGTGGGCCGAATTTTAAAAAGCGGGCGTAAATCCGGTGGCTTGATCGTGCGCACCGTAGCTGAATCGGCGACCGAAGACGACCTGAAACTCGATGTAAATTTCTTGCACAAGGTGTGGCAGCGTATTCAACGGAACTCGGAGAACGTTGTCGCTCCTGCACTGATACACGAGGATATTCCCCTGGCCATGCGGACGATGCGCGACGTGGTGCGCGACGGCGTGGAAAAAGTTCGCATTGACTCGCGCGAGACGTTCGAAAAAGCCGTAAGCTTCGCCAACGAACTCATACCGGAAGTAGTGAGCCGGATCGAGTATTATCCCGGCGAGCGACCGATTTTCGATCTCTATTCGGTCGAGGACGAAATCGAGCGTGCGCTGGACAGAAAGGTCCCTCTGAAGTCCGGGGGTTATTTGATCATCGATCGCACAGAGGCGATGACCACCATCGATGTCAACACGGGTGGCTTCATAGGTCGGCGAAATCTCGAAGAAACCTTGTTCAAAACCAATCTGGAGGCGGCACAATCCATCGCACGCCAACTGCGTCTTCGTA
>JBFGKR010000186.1:0-4697 GCA_041576575.1 Arenicellales bacterium
CGCCACCGCGGCCCACATGCCCCCGCGACGAAGATACCGCGCTACTTTCTTCGGATCCTCCTTCAGGAACCAATGAACCAGCAGCACCGCGGCCGAGACTACGACGAGCAGGAGCAGCAGCCGGAGAATCACGCGTCAGTTCCGATCGCCGATCTGGTGCGCCAATCGGCGAACCGGACCGGTCTTGTCCCTGCTGAATACTTTCAAGGCCTTGCGCCCGCCCGCCGCGTACACCGCGACCGCGCTCAACAGTTCCTTGAGCTGCTGCGGACTCTGGGCATCGAATGGACAACAAGCACCATGCGTGAGACGCGCAATCTGGTCGAATGCTGCGGCGGCACGGGCATCGTTGCCTTCATGGAATATGAATGCGGGTACGCCAAGCAGCCCCAATTCACCCGCGACGGCGCAGAGCTGGTCAACGTCCTCCTCGACGCAGTCTCCTACAAACACCAAAGCATGCACTTTATTTTTTTTTGCCTCCTTGCGCGCATGTTTCAAGACCTTGCGTATCTGGGTGAGCCCCCCGAGGCAGAAAACCCTAGTCATGCGCCGGAGAAGATCGCTCGAGCGCGTATACCAGGGACTGAAACTGAATTCACCGTATCCGCGGTAGAAACACAATTGAATTTCCAGTCCGCCCAACGCCGCCGTCTCTTTGAACATTTCGACCTGAATGTGCGACGCACGGTCCCAGGCAGGCTGACGACTCGCGGTGGCGTCCAACGCGAAGATCAACCGACCGCGGGTGCCGGCGGCTTTGACCACGGGGGCCTTGGCCACCTTGTCGAGAAATGCGGCGATTTCAGCGCCGGAAGATTTGGCGGGCAAACGGTCGTCTTTCGCCATCGTCAATTCTCCAATGCGCGCAACTGCCGTTGGATGTCGTCGATCCTCTGCAGCACGCGATTTCGCTGCTCTGGTGTCAATGTACCGTCAATCAGCACGACCATGTCTTCAATCACCTTCCACGTTTGGCTCACCTTTGTTGACAGTTGGGGGCTCATATTACCCTGTTCAACCCACCATTGGTTGAGAAACCGGGATAATTCGTCGCGACTCGCAGGCTTTCTCAGCAGTTCGAGTGCCGTTCGCTGCTGACGCTGGCGGTAGGCATACCAAGCCAGGTCGGCCTCGGGCATCGCCTCGCCCAAGTCCGTCACCAGCTGCTTCTGCTCGGACGACAAATCACCCGTCCACGGCTCGATGCGTCGAATTATCTGGCGCGCCCGCCTGGCTTTACGGCGGTCCGGAGAATATGCGAGGTACTTGCTCTGATATCGACGGTTTGCCTGCGTCAACTTTTGCGACAGATGTTCGATCTGCGCTGCGTTCAACTGCGCCAGCACCGGACTCACCACCTCTATGGTTCGCCGCGTAGTGTCCGCGTAGATCTCCGATAGCGTCTCGAGTATCTCTTTGGCTTCACCGCGGGTGAGACCATCTTTTCCGTATTCGCTGATTTTCTCCAGCCAGGCGATGACGCTTGGAAGTTCTTCACGCCGATGCTTGTCCAAACGTGCCTCCAATTCAGGCCTCAGAAACTGCTTTTGCGTCGCCGTAAGGTTGAGGTATTCATCCACGTATTGGAACAGGATACGATCGGCGTTGGTGTATGCGATTTTAATGGTACTGCATGCGATCAAGGACTCTATCGCCAAGAGAAACAGCGGCGCGAGCGCCAATCTTGACGGGGCACGGCGCACGCAAACGCGTCCACCGAGAAACGTTGACCACGAAAATCCGGGCATTGTGCTCAAGAAAAACGATTAAGTCCTAAGACCGCGTTGTTTGAAAAATGTTGTCTCACATTTGGTTTGCATTTTTTGTCATCGCTTTCGCGTCATCGTTATATCGGTGGCTGGTTCTTGACGACGCCTCAGTCTTTGGCGAGGTAATCGGCGCGACTTTTGACATGGCCAAGCTCGGTGTGGAGATAGCCATCGGCTTGATCGGGGTATTGTGCCTGTGGTTGGGATTTTTCCAAATCGCCGAGCGCTCCGGTCTAATCCAAAAGCTGGCGCAATTGCTGAATCCCTTGTTTCGACACCTCATGCCGGATGTGCCCCAAGCGCATCCGGCCGTAGGTTCGGTGACGATGAACCTGGCGGCAAACATGTTGGGGCTGGACAACGCAGCCACCCCCATGGGACTGAAGGCGATGCAGGACCTGCAGTCGCTGAACCGGACGCCCGAAACGGCCACGAATGCCCAGATCCTTTTCCTCGTCCTGAATACTTCTTCGGTGACGCTGTTGCCGGTTACGATCTTCTTGTATCGCACTCAACAGGGGGCCTCGGACCCCACCGCGGTGTTCATTCCAATCCTGTTGGCAACCTCCGCATCCACTGTTGTAGGACTGCTCATGGTCGCCTGGATACAAAGACTGAAACTCTGGCACCCCGTAGTGTGGGGATATTTTGCGGTGTTTGCGGCACTCATGGCGCTGTTCATCACCTACCTCGCTTCGCTTGACGCCGCGTCTCTGAGCGCACAATCGAGCCTCATCGGCAATCTAGTCTTGTTCGGCGTCGTGATTGCATTCCTGAGCATAGGCTGGTATCGAAAAATCAGTGTGTACGAGGCATTTATCGACGGAGCCAAACAGGGCTTCGACGTGTGCGTCAAACTCATACCGTTTCTAGTGGGAATGCTGGTCGCCATCGGGGTGTTGCGCGCAAGCGGTGCGCTGGATCTGCTATTGTCGATGCTACGGTCGGTGTTCGCGTGGATGGGCTTCGACACCGATTTCGTAGCGGCGATCCCCACCGCGTTGATGAAACCGCTGAGCGGCAGCGGCGCACGAGCGATGATGCTGGAAACTATGAGCACATACGGCGTCGACTCCTTTCCCGCGACCGTCGCGGCGATCATACAAGGCAGCACGGAAACGACTTTTTACGTGCTCGCGGTGTACTTTGGGAGCGTCGGCATCCGGCGGGTTCGACATGCAATCAGCTGCGGTCTGGCCGCCGACCTCGCAGGGATCGTGACTGCTATTGTGGTTGGGTATTGGTTTTTCCACTAAGCTCATTTCGGTGCGCGAGACCGTACGCCGTCGCTATCACTTGCCGCTGAGACGGAGTTGCGGCCGAACCTTTTACGGTTCCGATCCGCCGAGCTGTTCTTCGCTGACTTTGGGGGAGAAATAATCGTCCGCGCCCGCAACGCTTACAGGCGCTCCGCTTCCGTCGACGAGCGGTTGCTCATAATCGTTCCAGCCCCGCAGGCCCGTTTTGAGGGACGACACCTGCCCGTATCCCAGGATTTTCATCGTGTGTGCGGCCAATAAGCTCCTGTTTCCCGATCGGCAAACGACGACAATCTCCTCGGACCTGGCCTCCACCAATCTCGGAACGGTTTCTTCGTAGCCGTATTCACAGGCGCTCTCCAGGATTCCCCGTGGTACCAGCAGCGAGTTCGGAATGTGCATAGTCTCGAATTCATACGGCTCCCGCACGTCCACTATCAACAGGTCGGGCGTCTCGAGCAGCCTGTCGCTCAAATCCCAGGGGAAGATCTCGTTCACATTTCCCTGGAGTTCTCGGAGCAAGTCATTGAGTTTTTTCGGCATATGGATCCCCCCTCAATCTCCACGAGGGCGTGGTGCCGTGAAGCGGGCTGACGCGACTTTATACGATGCATCGCCGCAGAATCAAAGTATGTCTCCTTGCGGTTCCGCGTCACGCCAACCCACGTCCCGCATCGCGGCGTCGAATAAGGGAGCCGACGCTTTGCGATTGGCGGCGCATTGATAGACACCCGGAGTGCGCGCTTTGCGCTTTTCGCTGCCTTGGCGCCGTCTCTAAGACCCGGCTGCTGGTGTCCAAGCGTCGCCGCTTCGCGAAGCCGCATTTTGGCTAGACGCCAGATACGAATTGCGTCGTCCGATCCTCCAGTCCGTCGCCATCGTCCGCGAACCCGCGCCCGGCGCGGAGGCCGAACAATCGGCCGTAATCGCGTTGCAGCGGGAATTGACGGCACCGCGTCCGCATTGGTGCATGCGTCACCGCGGGTATAATGAACGCAGAGCACAGAAAAAATGAATCAGCACGACTTCAATCGCGGATTGCTGGATATCCTGCGCCTTTCCCCCACTCCGCATCACGCCGTTGCCAATCTGGCGAAGCAGCTGGCCTCCGCCGGATTCGAGCAGGTGCACGAATCCGACGACTGGACGCCGGACCCGGGTGGCCGTTACTACGTAATACGCGGCGGGTCGTCCCTGGTGGCGTTCATCAAAGGCGGCGCCCCCGAAGAATCGGGCTTGCGCATCGTTGGAGCACACACGGATAGCCCCTGCTTGAAGATCAAGCCCCGGCCGGAAATCGAACAAGGCGACTATCTGCAGCTTGGCGTGGAGGTCTACGGCAACGCATTACTCAATCCTTGGTTTGACCGCGATCTCTCCGTAGCTGGGTCGGTCATTTTCAGTTCCGGCGACGGCGAGATGCGGTCCGCATTGATCGATTTCAAGGATCCCATCGCGGTGATTCCCAGCCTCGCCATTCATTTGGACAACAACGCCAACGAGTCCCACCCCATCAACAAACAACAGCACTTGCCCGCCATAGTCCAGATCGAAAAACACGGCCTCGACTTTCGGGAGCTGTTACTGCAGAAAGTTTCCGCTGAATATCCCGACAAGCAGGCAGAGGAAGTGCTCGATTACGATCTTTATGTCTACGACACACAAC
>JBFGKR010000187.1:0-4695 GCA_041576575.1 Arenicellales bacterium
CCGGTGACGTCCTGGTCGTTATCGATCCAATCTACCAGCGCGTCGGCCAAAGACTCGTCCAATTCGAGCACGCTCAACAGTCGCACGAAAACGGGATACCAGACTTCGTCGCGGCCGGCCGCAAGATTGTTAATGTTGAACAAACCGTGGAGATCGCTCACGCTTGCGAGAAGAGTTCCCTCCTCGACCTTGACCTCCGGCAGCAAATTGCTCCAGGGCTCGTTCAAATGGTCCACTTCATTTTGTCTACCGTCACGTTCCAGGACCTTGAGCGCCCAATGCTCGGCGCCCGCCGCCATTTGATATCCCTGTTCGAAATCCCTCAAATTGCTAATGCGCCGTAGCGCGATATGCTCGTCTTCCACCAGATACACGCTCAACACGGTAATCAAGACCAGTATAAACAATACCGTCAATAAGGCCACGCCGCGATCTTGCCTTGATATGTGCACGAGTTGTTTCAACGGCGGTAGTCGAATTATGCCCCTGTTGCCATCTCTATCAGACGACGGTACTGGATTCCGGACTCGACGGTGATGAGCACCTCGATGCCGGCGGGTATTTCTTCTTGCTCCAACCACTCGGTTTTACTCTCGAGTTGGTTGGATTCGTTGTACGTCAAGAAACTGAACGTGACCTCGGCCACCCCGTCGAGGAGCACCCTCTCGAATTCCTTGCTGTCTTGATCTCGGTCGAGCACCTCCCACGTAAACCGCGACAGCTTCCCATCGTTGACCCGCCACGCCACGCGCTGGAGCCGCTGCGCCTGACGGCTGAGCGCGCGAGGCTGCGATGCGGTCAATCGCAGCAGCTCGCCGGGAGCAAGCTCGACGGACGATCCGGAAATCAACGCGGCTTCGGCATCGCCGTAACCATCCCGCACCGGCCTTTTCACCGCATATCGAAGATCCAGTTCCAACAGCATCATTGCCGTCTGCAGACGCCTTAACTCTTCGTTCTTCTGCGCTAACAGCTCCCGATTATCGATGAATTGACTCAGCGTGCCATAGCTGATGGCCGCGATCACGGCGAAAATGCCGATAGCAACCACCATCTCCAGCAAGGTAAACCCGCGCTCAACCCGCATGTTCCATGCTCTCATTGTGTCGCGTTGCCCGCGGGTTGCGCGGGGACGTGGCGCGCCAAGTATCCGAACAAGCCGACCGCAAACTGCTTGTGCTCTTTGTCGGTATAGACCTCTATGTCGATGCGCAACAAGTCCGGATCGGTTGTCGTGCTTATTTTTTCGCGCATATACCATACGCGCCCCCCCATGGACGCGTCTCGATCGGTTTCGCTGGCGGCGGGCCAGACCCGGGATAATCGGAGTTCCGCCAAATGGTTGCTCGCAACCCAGGACCCCATGAGCCGCTGCTCGCTGGTTTCCAACACCGCCGCGGTGCTTCCGATCACCTTGCTCACAGTCCCAAGACCGACCGCCACTATCGACAAGGCCGCCAGTATCTCCAGCAAGGTGAAACCCGAATTAGCCCGATTCATGCTGTTTGCGTCGAATTACTATGTCGTGCATCGCGCCCAGGTTGACAATAAAGTCGGATTCTTCTCCGCTGATTGTGAGGAAAAACGGCTGAATTTCACCGAGCGATCCAATTACGAGCAAACTTTCCGCAACGCCCCGTTGGACGGAATCAAAGCGAATGCCGAGGTACTCCGGAAGCGTCCTGGGTCTCAATACGTCGTCCCGTTCCACAGGACGCCATTCACCGTCAAACCGTTTAAATTCATATCGGCGTTCCGATTCGTCGATGTCGATGCCGTACAGCCTGCCCGTAAGTATGCTCTCGTCGCGAACGTATTCCAGCAGCGACGCAAATCTCCGGGCCTCCTGTTCCGCGACTTGATCGACATCGCGTTCGAGATTCAGAACAATAACGGTGGCGCTCAAACCTATTAAGACAACAACGACCATGATTTCGAGCAGCGTAAACCCCAGTTGCGTTGCAGACGGCCGCGGGACGTTGCGCTTCATCTTACCGCTCGAGACGATGCTCGGTACCTGTGGCTACTTCAGCGATCCCGGAAACGAGCATAACGCGGCGTAGCGCAGTCGTCGTGCGTTCCCTTTGAGCCCCCGCGGCAACTGCAACCCGTTCATGGGGCGAATCCGATGTCAGCCTCAATCGCGGAGGTCATAGATTGCTCTCATCAAGATTCCAATTCGCTATGTCGGAGGCGGCGTTCTCACCTCCCGGTTTCCCGTCCGCGCCGAAGGACCACAAGTCAAATTCCATATTGGAACCGGGACTCAGGTACTGGTAGGGATTGCCCCACGGATCGGCCGGAAGCCGTTCTATGTATCCGCCTTTTTTCCAATGCTTCGCCGGCGGATCGCCGCCCGGCTGGCTCACCAAGGCCTCTAAGCCCTGCTCAGTACTGGGATAGTTGAAATTATCCAATTTATAGAGTTTCAACGCGCTCGAAAGCGCGCGTATGTCGCTTTTGGCTTTGGCGACAAACGCCTCCTCTTGGCGCCCCAGCACACGGGGCAGCACCAGCGTCGCCAGCAATCCGATTATTACTACGACCACCATAATCTCTATCAGCGTAAAGCCTTTCTCACGCATCGTAAAACCTCAACCTATCAACTGGTTTAAATCAAAGATCGGCAGCAGAATCGCGAGTACGATGACCAGCACAATCGCACCCATCAATAGGATCATGGCCGGCTCGAACAATCCCACCAACACGGAAATTCGCGTCTCGAGCTCTCTCTCCAGAGCGGAAGCCGCCTTGTCCAGCATCTGATCCAATTGACCGCTCGACTCGCCGCTGGCCACCATCTGCACCAACAGCGGAGGAAAGTTTCGACTGCGCCCCAGGGCGCGGCTGATGCTCACCCCTTCCGACACCTCCTCCGCGGCATCGTTCAGATTACCGCGCAACACGAGATTATTCAGCACCCCCTCGGTGGCCCGCATCGACGACAAGAGCGGTACTCCGCTCCCGGTCATGATGGCTAGGGTTCGAGCCATTCGGGCGGTGTTGAGCGTTCGGCTCAATCGACGAACACCCGGGATTCCTAATAGCATCTTATGGAACGCGTAGCGCACTTTGCGGTCGCGAAACAACAACCGCAACGCGATCCCGCCCAAGATTAACAATCCTAAGATCCATATTCCATAAATACGCAGAAAATCGCTGAGCGCGATCAGAGCTCGCGTTAAAAAAGGAAGCTGCTGCCCGGTGTCCTCAAAAACCTTGACTACTTGGGGCACGACATACGTGAGCAATCCCGAAACGATCAGTATTGCAACGACGGTCAATATCGTCGGGTAAATCATGGCCACGCTGATTCGTTGTTGTAATCCCTGTCGTGCCTCCACGTAGTTCGCCAGTCGTTCCAGAACCACATCGAGATTGCCCGATTGCTCACCCGCCGCTATGGAAGCGTGGTAAATGCCGGGAAAAGATCGAGGGTAGCTGGCGATTGCATCGGCCAGAGAGCGTCCCTCCAACACCATGGAGCGGATCCCGCTCAAAATGCTCTTTATCTGATATCCCTCGGACTGTTGTATCAACGCCGACAAAGATTCCTCGACTGTCAACCCGGAGGCCAGCAAGGTTGCGAATTGTCGGGTGATCACCGCCAGATCGTTGACCTTGATGCGGGCGCGCCGGACAGGCGCCTGGGTTGCCTGTTTCGGCTTTTCTTCGCTGACAAGAACTACAGAAAGCGGAACCAGGCCCTTCTCGCGAAGCTGTTGGCGAACTTGCCGAGCGGTATCGCCCGTGGACACACCTCTGCGCGTTCGTCCTTGGTCGTCCAGGGCTTGGTATTCGAATGCACCCATGTCGCCGCTGTTTAATACTGCTTTGGCAAATCGACTACTCGGCGAGTGTGACGCGGAGTACCTCGTCAAGGGTGGTCCGTCCCCGAACCACCTTTTTGAACCCACTTTCGGCAATACTGGGTGCAGAACGCCTGACGTAGCGCAACAACTGTTCCTCACTGGCGCGATCGTGAATCATTTGTCGAGCAGCGTCATCCATGACAATGAGTTCGTAGATGCCGGTCCGGCCCCGATATCCCGTGTAGTCGCACTTGTTGCAGCCTACCGCCTTGAAGATATCTACGTTTGTGTCGTCGTATGCGCCCAAAAGCGCAACCTCTTTGGCGGTTGGGTCGTAAAGCTGTTTACAGTGTTCGCACAGACACCGCACCAAGCGCTGGGACAGCACCCCCAGCAAACTCGAAGACATGAGGAACGGCTCGATCCCCATGTCGACGAGTCGGGTAATTGCTCCGATCGCCGTATTCGTGTGAAGCGTCGAGAACACGAGATGCCCCGTGAGACTGGCCTGCACCGCGATTTCCGCGGTTTCCAAGTCTCGTATTTCGCCCACGAGCACCACATCCGGATCCTGTCTGAGTATGGATCGCAGACCGCTGGCAAAGGTCAGGCCTATCTTGGGGTTGATCTGGGTCTGGCCGACGCCTTCGAGGTCGTACTCGACAGGATCTTCCACGGTCAGGATATTGAGCTGTTGCCGATCCAGGCGCGTCAAGCCTGCGTAGAGCGTGGTCGTCTTTCCGGATCCCGTGGGACCCGTGACCAGGATGATCCCGTGCGGAGAATGTATCAGCTCCTCGAAACGCGATTGCACCACCCCCTCCATACCGAGCTTTTCGATATCCAGCCGCGCGACCTGTTTGTCCAGCAGGCGCAGCACCAC
>JBFGKR010000188.1:0-4682 GCA_041576575.1 Arenicellales bacterium
CTGTGAAAGCACAAGCATGGCTACAACGGCAATCGTCACCACGGCACCTTTTCTAAATGCTGTTATGCTCGGCATGTCATTCGTCTCTTGATATCAACGGGAACTGGTTAGTATCTGACATAATATACGCAACACATTAGCGCGTTTAAAAAAGTCGATAATAATTCGGATGGCCTTCGTCGATGGATCCAAGTGTCTCTTCTGCATATTGATTATCTAATGTACCTCACGACGTCCCTAAAAAAGTCTTCCAGCCCACATAGAGCTCGTAATAAAAGTTTTTTATTTCTACTGCCTTTGTTAGTCTAGATTACGTCTGCAAAATAACCCTCGGCCCGCTTAAAAAACCGATAACTCAGCGGAAGGAGAACGATTGTCATCAATATTCCAGGCCAGATAGCCCCGAAATCCGGCGGTAATCCTTTCAAAAGACTGCGTTGAAATCCATCAATAATTCCCGCGAGTGGATTCAAAGTATAAAGGGCATAAAGCAAGTTGGACCACTCTCCGGCTGCTTGTTCTGTTATCAGCTTTTTTTCCACTAATGAGAGCGGATAAATTACCGGAGAAATATACATAAACAGAGACAGAACGACCGGCAAAGCGGTAGATACATCCCGGTAATACACATTCATCGCAGCCCCAACCAAACCGAAGACAAGAGCAGTCACCAGCGTGTAGAGAATGATCAGAGGCACCCATAGAGCGTGCACGGTCGGCATCATTTGATAGTAAACCATCAACCCTGCGAGAATAACAAAGCTGATAGCAAGTTCCACCAACTTGGCGATCAGCGCAGTTATTGGAAAGATCTCCCGCGGAAAGTAGACTTTACGGATAAGACCGGAATTCCGGGTAACGCTGGTAATGCTTTCTGACGTTGCATCCTGAAAAAGGATCCACGGCATCAAGGCGGCGAAGGTCAAAATAGGATATGGAATAACGCCGCTGTCAATCCCCACAAAGCTCTTAACGACGGTAAAGATGAGCATCAACATGACCGGCCTCAATACCGCCCAAGAGATGCCTAAAAAGGCTTGTTTATAGCGGACGATAATGTCCCGCCACGTCAACGCCACGATCAATTCTCGATACGCAATCAGATCTTTTACGACGCGAATCATTGCGATGAACACTCCCGCATAAACCAATTTACTCGAGGAGGAATAATCTCCTGAAGAAGATCAGATCGTCCCAGTCTATTCGCCAACGCACGCTCGTGTTTCCATCCGCGGTCCTTGACGCGGTACAGTTTGCCTTTCTTGCTCTGCGAACGGCCGAAACGCTCTCCTTTCGCCAACCGTAAGAGGAAATCGGCGTAAACTTCCGCGCTGTCCCTTACCGCACGCCAGAACAGCGTGAACTCGTCGTCACCCGGGCGGACCTCGGGACAGACGTGGGCGATCAATTTACCCGTGTCGATACCGGCGTCGATATAATGCAATGTGCAACCGACCTTGTCCGGCTCTCCGTTGTAAAGCGCCCAAAAGGTGCAATCCGCGCCGCGGTACTCGGGCGAAAGCCCTCCATGTAGGTTCACCATGCCGAGACGCCCTTTGCCCAGCAGCGGCGGCTTGATCAAAGAGGTCCCAAACACGGCGATCAAGTCCGGTTGGTGTCGATCGGCGAGCTCGACGACTTGGGGGTGATTGATGTACGGCACCCGTACCGCCAGATCGGTACGTGTAATTCGAGGCTCGGCGTCCCCAAAGAAAAACGTCGCCTCCTTTCCGCCGGCATAGCGCCGACGGTCCCGGATCCAGCGTGAGGCCTTGTTCAGAAATTGCTCGGGATTCAACAGTCTGCGAATTTTTTTTGCTGTCCACTGCGTGCCGGCCTCTTGGACAATTGCGACGACTCGCGCGGCCTGAGCGAGCCGGTTGGCGACGTAGAAATGCCGCGGAGCGGTTCCGCACAAAATCATGACAGACAGCTCAGACATAAACCGATTGATGCAGTTCATTCGTCTCGGAATGACGACGAGCCGGTATGGCTATTTCTTGCATGTTCATCATTAGGGCGTCCGCAAGGAACTTTACCGCCCAGTTGGGAAATTCAAACATGGAATAACGACCCCATATCGGAAAAGACCCCGCGAGGGCGCCGTTTTCCGGCGCGTTCTTATCGTCGACACGGTGGCGCTTTTTCAAATACTGTATTCCTCGGCGAATCGATTCGTCCAGCTCCGGCGCAAGCGACGTCTGTCGCAAGCGTTGCCAAATCAACACCGTCTGAGCCAGACCGGTCAGGCAGCAATAAGACGCTTCTGCGATCCAATCGTCCGCGTACACCCCTGCGAGCCACCCGTCGTTGCTCTGGCGTTCGGCCAACGCACGCGCGGCCTTTTTTGCGGTGGAGAGAAAGCGCTCGTCGTTCAACATTAGGCCGCTCTCGAGAAATCCGCGTACAGCATACGCGATCGTGTGCAGAAACGGCGTTTGATCACGGGTAAAACCGTTGTTTTGGTACCAACCGCTTTGCGTTTTTTGCGAGAGCGCCCACTCGAGATTGCGCGTCGCGGCAATCTTCAAGCGCTCTTTGTTCGCCAAGGCCGCAACTCGAAGCAGGGCCCACGCGGCCCGTGTATTGTAGGTGTGTGGAACCCCCTTGTGCACATTGCGCCGCCAACAACCGTCGCTGTCCTGGCAGCGGACCATCCACTCGCATGCGCGGAGCGCGGATTGAAGACAGTCGTCTCGATCCAGTTCTGTGTATCCCGCAACCATACCGTGTACGATTTGTCCGGTGTTGAAGATCACGGGCCGGCTTCCCGGTTCACCGAAGTGGCCCGGAAAGGAACCGTCGTCGTTCTGAATAGACAACTCCCAGTCGATGATGCGCCGAGCGCGGTCGAGTAACTCCGGCTGCTGTAACAAATCGGCGGCCGCTATAAAGGTCTCGATGATGTAGCCGCTGGTTTCCGGGTAGCTCGGCAGCCAACCGTCCTCGAAGCTCCATCCTGCGGACACGCCCCCGGCGTCCGCATGTCCGGCGCGCTCGTCCTGCGCCCGACAGAGCCAATTCATGGCCGCGCGTAGATGCGTTACGTCGTCGCGTTCCGTTCTCGCCGAGGCTCCGGTGACGTCTTCCGCGATCAATTTTAGATGGTGGGGACGCCAGAGCCGATAACGCAACGGCGCCTGGACGAGCTTGAATGCGTTCAATGCAACCCCTGTTGAACGTCGTTGAGGCTATCGGGCAGCGGTACCCGACTGACGACATAGCGATATTTGCCCGACGCCTCTGCTTCGATCTCGTCCACGAGGCGAAGCCGTATCCGCACGCCGTCCCCCAAGCGTTGCTGCAGTCCTTGGATCACCGCCCGGTGTGATATCTCGCTCCAAAGTGCGCTTGGAATCAACAGGACCTCGACGTCGTCGACGGCGTGCTGCAAAAACTTGAACTCGCGGACGCCCTCGACGGCGCGCAGCACGTAGATGACCGCCAGGGCGTGCATGATGGTGCCGTCCGCGCGCACGACGAAGTCCGTGGTGCGGCCGAAGATGTCCCCGAGCACGTGCAGGCCGCGTCCGGCGGCGCAGACGTCGTCGGACGCACGCACCATGTCGCCGGTGCGATAACGGACAAAGGGTTGGGCTTGGGAACACAGCCCCGTCATGACCGCCTCTCCCACTTCTCCCGGCGCCGCGGGTTCACCCCGGTCGTCCAGCACCTCCAGAACGATGCTCTCGCTCATCAACAGCATTTGCCCTTCGGGGCTCTCGTGCGCGGTGAAGCCGATGTCGCGGCTGCCGAATTCGTTGGCCACCGGCACACCGAAGGCGTCCTCGATGATTGCCCGCTGGTGCGGGTAGAGCGGTTCGCCGGTGACGCAGACGACCTTGAGCTCCGGCAAGTGCAAGTGCTCGTCGCGGGACCGGGCGTGCGCGGCGAGCAAGGCTATGCTGCTGGCGTAACCGTACACACAACGCGGCCGGAACGCGCGGATCCGGCGCAGGTAGTCGTCCATCTTCATCGGCGACATCTCGAAGGCGTTGAGCACCAGCTGATTGAACAAGCGATCGCGCAGCGTCTTGACGCGGTCGGTGTTGTTGAGCTCCACCGGGGCGCCCCAGAGATAGACCTCGCGCTCGCCGGGTTCCACCCCCCACCATCGCCGCGCGCGCATGCGCCCGGCTGCGTCGGAGGCCTGCCGCCAGCGGCCGAAATAGAAGATCAAGGGTTCTCCGCTGGAGCCGCCGGTGTTGTATTCGTACGCGCCCCCCGGCACACCTTTCCAGGCCAGCCGATCCCGGTTCGCCGACGCGTCGGTCTTGGTCATGAGCGGCAGTTTTCTCAAATCGTCGAGTGTCAACGACACGTCGGGTCCCACATCCACCCCCGCTTCCTGTATGCGCTCGGCGTACCACGGACAGTGGTCCCTAGCCAGGCGCAGCAGCGCTTCGAGCTTACGTGCTTGCAGCGCTTCGACTTCTGCGCGGGACAGCCACTGGCTTCGTTCCAAGTCGGCAAGGTAAGGAAAAGTGGGCCGGCGCAGGAACCTCTCGTGTATGGGATAAATGATGCGACCGGCGACTCTGGGTTGCATAGTCGCTACAACTTGCGCGGTCGCCATGACGATATCGAGGCCTCCGCGGTCGACAACTCTGGAGAAGAATACGAAGTTATCCGGTTCGTGGAGGATTTTTCACTAGGAAAAATCGTGTGGAGTGTGGTCGTGC
>JBFGKR010000189.1:0-4679 GCA_041576575.1 Arenicellales bacterium
CGGGGCGACAGCGCCAAGCGCATGATCGGACAAGCCCCCGTCACCCGGGGCGGTTCGTACACCATGGTGATGCTGGAGGACGAATACTACGCGCCTTATTCCCTGGCCGGCGCCACGGAGGAAGGGCTGAACAACGTTATCATCATGTTCAAGCAAAGAGTGACCGCACCCGCACGCTTGGTGGGTCAGATCCTGTTGGTGCACGAAACCTTGAATCAGGCAAAGGAGCACCGCAAGGCGTGGATCTACAATCCCGGACAACGCCGCGTCCGGCGCGCGCCCAACGTGGCCTTCGACAATCCCGGCACGGCGTCCGACGGATTGCGGACCAGCGACCAGTTGGACATGTTCAACGGCAGCCCGGAACGCTACCACTGGAAACTCGTCGGCAAGAAAGAGATCTATGTGCCATACAATTCTTACCGTTTGCACGGCGGGGAACTCAAGTACAAGGACGTGATTCGGCCTTTACACTTGAATCCGGAGCATGCGCGTTATGAGCTGCATCGAGTGTGGGTGGTCGACGCGACTCTGAAGGAGGGCACACGGCATATATACAAACGCCGCGTCTTTTACATCGATGAGGATTCATGGCAGATACTTGCGGTCGATCAGTACGACAACCGCGACCAGCTGTGGCGGGTATCGGAAGGACATGTCATCAATTATTACGACGTGCCGACGTTATGGACCACGTTGGAAGTACATTATGATTTGCAGTCCGGCAGATATCTGGCTTTCAGTCTTAATAATGAAGAGGCCTATACCTACGATTTCTCGGCCAGTTTGACCGCGAGAGATTTTTCAACCGGATCTTTGCGACGCGAGGGGCGCCGGTAAGACCATGGAGGGTCGATCCAGCACAATGGAGAACGGCTCTTTGCACACCTGATACATGCCTCGGTCTCTGGTCAGACCGTTTCGCCCGTGCGTGGCCGCACTGGCAGTTCTAGCGTCCCCGCCAGCGCTGGTTTTCGCTGACGACGCCGGGGGCGAACCAAACATCACCGCTTCGGAGTACTCATGGCCGGCTCCTCTGGCCGTAAAGTCTCTGCTGCTCGATATTGCCGCCGCGGGTGACCGCTATATCGTCGTGGGTGAACGCGGGCACGTTCTGGCGTCCGACAAACAACCACTGCGCTGGAATCAGGTGCGCGTTCCGACGCGGGCGACCCTTACCGCCGTTGCATTCTTCGATGATCGGTTGGGACTTGCAGTCGGTCACGACGCGGTCGTTCTGAGGACGACGAATGGTGGTCGCGACTGGCAGCGTGTACACTTTGCGCCCGAAGAAGAGAGACCGCTGCTCGACGTCCGGTTTCAGGATGCAGCTCGCGCGATTGCGGTCGGCGCGTACGGCTATTACCTCGAGAGCCGCGACGGCGGTTTGAGCTGGAGTCCGCGCATCATCAAGTCGCAGGTCCTCGAGGAAGACGGCACTGTGTCTGCCGCCCCGCAGGAGCAAGATCTGGGTGACGATTTCCATTTGAACAGCTTGGCGATTTCCGAAACAGGCCGGTTTTACGTAGCCGCAGAGGCCGGCACTATCTATCGGTCGGACGACGACGGCGTCACCTGGTCGCGACTGCCGTCTCCCTATGAGGGGTCGTTTTTCGGTGTGCTTCCATTGACTGACGACAATGTCTTGCTATTTGGCTTGAGGGGGCGCGTTTTCCGATCGTCCGACGCGGGCTTACATTGGAGGCGAATTGAGTCGGGAATCGAAGTTGCGCTCGCAGACGGTGTGCGTACGACCAACGGGGCAGTGGTGTTGGTGGGATCCGCAGGCGTCGTTCTCGTAAGCATCGACGACGGACGCAGCTTTGCCCTGCGGCAGTTGGATTCCAGGTCTGGCATCGCAGCCGTGTGGGAAAGCGGGAACGCTGACTTGATCACGGTCGGTGAGGATGGAGTTCGGCTGCTACCGCGTCAGAAACTTCTCGATACTCCGTCGCCTTGACCATGCCTTCACCAGATCGTCTCCGGCGTATCGAAACCATCGTCTTCGATAACCGCGCCCTCATCATCGGCTTCTTCGTCGTCGTTACCGCAGCTATGGCTTGGTCGGCCGCACAGCTTCGAGTAGACGCCGGATTTAACAAGCTTCTGCCTCTCGAGCATCCGTATATGAAGAAATTCGTGAAATACAGCGACGAATTCGGCGGCGCCAACCGGATACTAATCGCTGTTATGGCTCGAGAGGGCGATATCTTCACGTCTGATTTTTTCAATATCCTCAAGCTGGTAACGGATGAAGTATTTTTCATTCCCGGCGTAGACCGCAGCCGCGTCCGGTCGTTGTTCACCCCAAACGTGCGTTTTACCGAAGTCGTTGTCGGCGGCATTGCCGGTGGTAACGTCGTGCCTGCGGGATTTCAAGGCACTCCGCAAGGATTGGCGCAGGTCCGCGAAAATATCCTCAAGGCAGGCATCGTCGGGCGTCTGGTGGCCAACGATTTCAGCGGCGCGATCGTATACGCCGAACTGCTCGAAATCGATCCCAATACAGGTACGCGCTTGGATTACGTCGCGGTTTCGCGGGAACTGGAAGAGAAAATCCGAGACAAATTCGCGGGCGGTAGCGCGAACAGTCCTGTCGACATTCATATCATCGGATTCGCCAAGGTGATCGGCGATATCGCCGATGGCGCAGGCAAGGTGTTGTTGTTTTTCGTGGTGGCCTTCGCGATCACCACTGTTCTTCTTTATCTCTATTGTTCGTCCAAGCGTTTTACGGCGATCATGTTGCTGTGCTCGCTGCTCGCGGTAATCTGGCAATTGGGTTTATTGCCGTTGTTGGACTTCGGTTTGGATCCGATGTCCATACTCGTGCCGTTCTTGATCTTTGCAATCGGGGTAAGCCACTCGGTTCAGATGGTCAGCGCCGTTCGTGCCGAATTGTACCTGGGGTCAACCGCCAACGATGCGGCGCGTGCAAGCTTTCGCAGATTATTGATACCGGGTGCGGTGGCGTTGGGCAGCGATACTATTGGATTTATAACCATACTGCTTATCGATATAGGAATCATTCGGGAAATGGCGATCACCGCCAGCCTGGGTGTTGCCGCGATTATCTTCACCAATCTAATCTTGTTGCCGGTATTGATCTCCTATCTCACGCATATGGAGCCGTACCGCGAAAAATTGAAGCACCGGGCGGAGGCGCTTCGCCCGTTCTGGAGACACTTATCGGCGGTTGCCCGCCGTGGGCCGGCCGCGGTTGTTATTGTCGTCGCAATTGGAACGCTGATTTTCGGTGTCTGGAAGAGCAGAGACGTGGAGATTGGTGATTTGCATCGCGGCGTCCCCGAACTTCGACCCGACTCGCGTTATAATCGGGACGCCTTCGTCGTGTCGGAGCGTTTTTCCATCGGCGTGGATGTATTGACAGTGTTCGCGGAAGGTCCTTCGGAAAGTTGCATTAAGTACGAGTATATGACCGCCGTCGATGAACTCGCCTGGCACCTGATGAACACCGAGGGCGTGCAATCCACCCTGACGCTGCCGCAGCTGGCGAAGCTTATCAACTCCGGCTGGAACGAAGGCAGCCTGGACTGGCGTGTTTTGCCCCGCAATACGCACGCGTTAGTCCAGGCGACTAGTCCTATCGACACCAGCAGCGGCTTGCTCAACGCAGATTGCAGCGTCATGCCGGTGTTGGTGTTCACGACCGACCACAAGGCGAAAACGATTCAGCACATCGTTGATGCCGTCAAGCAATACAACGCCGCGAACGGGATGCCCACTCTTCAGTTCCAACTTGCTGGTGGAAATGTCGGCGTAATGGCGGCGACCAACGAAGCGGTGGAAGCGGCGCAATTCCCCATGCTGTTTTATGTTTTCTCGGCGATTATCGTCTTGTGCTTGCTCTCGTTTCGCACAGTGTCGGGAACCTTGTGTATCGTTATTCCGTTGGCGCTGGTCTCCCTGCTTGCCTACGCATTGATGAGCTGGCTGGAAATTGGATTGAAGGTCAATACACTGCCCGTAGTGGCGTTGGGTGTAGGCATCGGTGTCGATTATGGAATTTACATCTTCAGCCGGTTTCAAAGTCTCATCAAGGAAGGTGAGCCTGTCACGGAGGCGTATTTCACCACCTTGTCCATAACCGGCATGAGTGTCTTGTTCACCGGCTGCACGCTTGCGGTTGGGGTCGCCACCTGGATTTTCGCGCCGTTGCAGTTTCAGGCCGATATGGGAATACTGCTGACGTTCATGTTTCTCATGAACATGTTTGGCGCCATTCTTCTGCTACCTGCGTTGGCGAGTTGGTTGATTCGGCAACCGAGCGATGCGACGACGCAGAGCACGTAGTCGTGCAGAAGGCAAGGCTGGGCAGTTGAGGAACAAGTGGTTGAACGGGTGTGGAGCGTGACGGCATTATGATAGACGTTGACCGCACCTCCGATCGCGATCGGATGGTGCGGAGTCAAATTCAATTTCCTTACGATGATCGGCCGCCGGTGGTCGACAAACGTGTACTGCGGGCGATGCGAACAATCCCACGCCATCTCTTCGTAGCCGAGGAGTATCAATATCTGGCGTACGAAGACAGGCCGCTGCCCATTGGGCACGATCAAACCATATCGCAGCCCTATATCGTCGCAGTCATGACCGAAATGTTACAGCTCCAACCAGAAGACTCGGTACTCGAAATCGGCACCGGTTCCGGTTATCAG
>JBFGKR010000190.1:0-4668 GCA_041576575.1 Arenicellales bacterium
CCTGCTCGAGTACGTCGGAAGCGCGGCCGAGCGCCGATTCCGGACTGTGCCCCGCCACCAGCAAAGGCATCGCTACGTTTTCGAGCGCGGAAAATTCCGGCAACAAGTGGTGAAATTGATAAACGAATCCCAATGCGCGGTTGCGCAGCTTGCCGCGCGCATTTTCGTTCAGCTCGCTCAGGTTTTGACGCGCGACGAACACGCTGCCCGCAGTCGGTTTATCCAGTCCCCCGAGCAAATGCAGCAGCGTACTTTTCCCCGAGCCGGAAGCGCCGACCACTGCGATCTGCTCACCGGATCGCACTTCCAGGTCCACACCCTTGAGAACCTCCACCGCGATGGCCGAGCCTTGCACGAACGTCTTTTCCAAACCCACACAGCACAACACCGGCGCGTCGCTGTCACTCATACCGCAGCGCCTCAGCGGGTTGCGTCCGCGACGCCCGCCACGCCGGATACAAGGTCGCCAGTACGCTCATGAGCATCGATGCCGTCGTGATTCTGGCGACGTCCGACCAGTGCATCTCCGCCGGAAAATCGCTGATCACGTATACATCCGCAGGAAAAAATTGGACGCCGAATATGCCCTCGAAAAATGGAACAAACGTTTCGATGTTCAGCGAGGTAACGACGCCCGTGCCGCCTCCCACGATCGTTCCGATGATGCCGATCACGATACCCTGTACCACGAACACCCCCATGATGCCCCTGGGGCTCATGCCCAAAGTTCGAAGTATGGCGATGTCCGATTGTTTGTCGGTCACGACCATCACTAAGGTCGCGACGATGTTGAAGGCGGCGACCGCGACGATGAGAAACAGAATAATGAACATGACCCGTTTTTCTATTTTCAGAGCGCGGAAGAAGTTCGCGTGTTCCCGGGTCCAGTCGGAGACGAAATACGACGGTCCCAGCGCAAGTTCCAGATCCCTGCGGACGAGGGGCGCTTCATAGACGTCCGCGAGTTTCAAGCGCACCCCGCTGACACGTCCATCGCTGCGATAAAGACGACCGGCGTCGTCGATGTGTATCAGCACGAGCCCTGCGTCGTACTCGTACATGCCGATCTCGAAGATGCCCACAACCGTAAAGCGCTTCAAGCGGGGCAGCAATCCGGCGGGCGTCATCTGCCCTTTCGGCGCAATAAGAGTAACCTTGTCGCCGAGGGACAAGCCCAGCTGTCGCCCCAGCTCGCGTCCTATGACTATGCCGAATTCGCCGGATCGGAGATGATCCAGTCGGCCTTCCACCATATTGTCGCCGATCTCCGACACGCTGCGCTCCTCGCTCGGCATCACGCCGCGGATCAAGGCCCCTGCCACTTCCGAGCCCTTATTGAGCATGCCCTGAGCGAAGATATACGGTGCACGCCCGACAATGTTCTGGGTCGCGGTCAATAAGGGGTCCAAAGTTCGCCAATTCGCCAGCCAATCACCCGAGGAGCGCACGTTGACGTGCGAGGCAACGCCCAAGATGCGGTCCCTCAGTTCGCGTTCGAAGCCGTTCATCACCGACAGCACGGTAATCAACGCCCACACCCCCAGCGTGATGCCCAGCATTGAAATCAATGATATGAAGGAAATGAAGTGATTGCGCCGCTTGGCGCGCGTATAACGCAGACCAATGAACAGCGGCAGCGATCGCATGAATGGACTCATGGAGACGGCGTGGCCAGGAAACGAATCAGCGCCTGGTTTTCAAGACAACGATAAGGAATGAGTGCATATATAGCTTTTATCTCTATATTTTTTATACATTTTTTTGCGATTCCATCCGCATATGTGGAAACAACAACACGTCACGGATGGAGGGGCTGTCCGTGAACAGCATGACCAGCCGGTCGATGCCGATCCCCTCCCCGGCCGTGGGCGGCATGCCGTATTCCAGCGCCTTGATGTAGTCCGCGTCGTAATGCATGGCCTCGTCGTCGCCGGCCTGCTTTTCTATGAGCTGCCTGCGCAGTCGCTCGCTCTGATCGTCCGGATCGTTCAGCTCCGAAAACCCGTTGGCGATCTCCCGCCCGGCAATGAACAGTTCGAAGCGATCGGCCACCGTCGGGTCCCGATCGTTGGCCCGCGACAAGGGGGAGACCTCGAGGGGATAGGCAATGACGTAGGTCGGCTCCTGCAGTCGGTATTCGACGGTCTTCTCGAAGACCTCGAGTTGCAGTTTTCCGACGCCGTAGCTGGGCTGCACCGGGAGTCCGAGACTGTCCACTACGGATGCCATTGTTTCCCGACTTTCGATGTCGGCGGCGTTCAACTCCGGATTGTATTTCAAGATTGCGTCTCGGACTGTGATGCGCGGGAACGGTCTCGCCAAATCGAACTGCGCACCTTGATACTGGAGCGCCGTGGACCCCAGCACTTCATCCGCCATTTGCCGCAACATCTCCTCGGTCAGATCCATTAGATCGCGGTAGTCGGCGTAAGCCTGGTAGAACTCCAACATGGTAAATTCCGGATTGTGCTGGGTGCTGATACCCTCGTTGCGAAAGTTGCGGTTGATCTCGAACACTCGCTCGAAACCGCCGACCACCAGGCGTTTCAGATAAAGCTCGGGCGCAATGCGCAGGAAAAGGTCCATATCCAAAGCGTGGTGATAGGTTTGGAAAGGACGCGCCAGGGCACCGCCCGGAATCGCCTGCATCATCGGTGTTTCCACTTCCAGGAAATCCCGCTCGATCAAGAAACGGCGCAGGAAATTCATCATCATGGATCGAGTGTGAAAGGTCCGGCGCGCCGGTTCGTTCATCAGCAAATCCAGGTATCGCTGGCGATAGCGAATTTCCTGATCACTGACGCCGTGGAACTTTTCCGGTAGTGGACGGAGCGCTTTCGTCAATAAACGAATTTCGTCTACGCGTACCGTGAGCTCCCCGGTCTTGGTTTTGAACAGGACGCCGGAAGCGCCCACGATGTCTCCGATGTCCCACTTCTTGAACTGTTCGTCGTACACACCCTCGGGAAGCAAGCCTCGCTGCAGGTGCAGCTGAACCCGTCCAGACATGTCCTGGACATGGGCGAAGCTGGCCTTCCCCATCACCCGTCGGCTCATCAGACGGCCCGCGACGCACACTCTTTTCGCCGCCCGCTCCAGTTCGTCCGCGCTTTTGCCGTCGTAATGCGCGTGCAGCGCCGAGGCTAAAACGTCGCGACGGAAGTCGTTGGGAAATGGGTTGCCCTGCTCGCGCAAGCGCGCCAGCTTGGCTCGCCGTTGCCTGATTTGTTCGTTTTCTTCCTGCATCATTCTATTTATTAACAACAACTTCCGGTTATTTTCAATATTATACTTTAAGTATTCTGTCAGACGCCGGCTTTGAGACTGGCTTCGATAAAACGGTCCAGATCGCCGTCCAGGACGGCTTGCGTGTCGCCGACCTCGACACCGGTCCGCAGGTCCTTGATCCGAGACTGATCCAAGACGTACGAACGGATCTGCTGCCCCCAACCGATGTCGGCCTTGCTGTCCTCCAACTGCTGCTGCTCCGCTTGTCTTCTCCGTAGTTCGGCGTCGTAGAGACGCGCCTTCATCATGCGCATGGCTTCGGCCTTGTTTCGATGCTGCGACCGGTCGTTCTGGCACTGCACCACGATGCCCGTGGGCAAATGCGTGAGGCGCACCGCGGAATCGGTGCGATTGACGTGCTGCCCTCCTGCCCCGCTCGCTCGATAGGTGTCAACGCGTAATTCCGCCGGGTTGATTTCTATCTCAATGTCGTCGTCCACTTCGGGGTATGCGAACACCGAAGCGAACGACGTGTGTCGGCGGTGGCCGGAGTCGAAGGGAGACTTGCGCACCAGCCGGTGAATGCCGGTCTCGGTACGAAGATAACCGTAGGCGTAATCGCCGGTCACCTTCACGGTGGCGCTCTTTATCCCCGCGACTTCGCCCTCCGACAACTCGACCAACTCGGCCTTGAATCCCTTCGCCTCCGCCCAACGCAGATACATGCGTAACAGCATGTTCGCCCAATCCTGAGCTTCGGTGCCACCGGAACCCGCTTGAATGTCCAAGAACGCATTGTGCTCGTCCATTTCCCCGGAGAACATGCGTTTGAACTCGAGTTCCGAGAGTTCCTGCTCCAAGCGGTCGAGATCCGCGGTGATTGCACCGACCGTCGCGGCGTCGTCCTCCTCCTTTGCCAAGTGCAGCAATTCCGTGAGTTCGCGAGATTCTTTATCCAGGCGCAACAACACTTCGATCACCCGCTCCAGTCGAACGCGTTCTTGTCCTAATACCTGGGCGCGTTCCGGATCGTTCCACACCGACGGCTGCTCCAGTTCCAATCGTACCTCTTCCAGTCTTTGTTGCTTGGCGTCGAAGTCAAAGATACCCCCTGAGCGCGGCCGTCCGCTCGCCGAGTTCATTGAGCCGGTCGACCAATTGATTAATCTCCATAGTACGTTCGCTCTATGATGAAAAATGGGGATCGGAGGATACCGGATTTGACCGCGGGATGGTACGTGCTGCCTTGAAATAAAATGTATTTTTCCTTTAGAAAACGGTTAATTAGAATGCGCCCGCACCAGCAAATCCGAACCATTGGATTATTTGGGGTAGGCATTGAAATCGGGTAATCTCTGTGTTTTTAACAGCACTCGGCGTGCGTCGGTACGCGTTGTCGTGTTCTGGGGGAAACAATAAGATGGAATTGAGTCCCCGGGA
>JBFGKR010000191.1:0-4635 GCA_041576575.1 Arenicellales bacterium
ATGTCCTTGAAGCGATCCAGATCCATGATCATCACCGCCAGGCTCAAATGGTCCCTCTGAGCCAGCTGCAGGGCCTGTTCCAGACGATCCTGCATCAGAAGGCGGTTGGGTAGATTGGTGAGACGGTCGTGGGTCACTTCGTAGGTGGCGCGACGCTCCAGCGCTGCAGCCTGGGCGCGGAGCTCGTTGGTCTGGTCGACTACGAGGGCGCCGGCCTGAAACGCCATGACGTTGCTGACGTATTGTCCCCAGAAGGCAAACCCGAACGGCGAAAAGTCCAGCAACCACAAGGCCACATTGCTCCGTTGCGCGGAAATAACACCGTCCAGTGTGACCACGCCGTGTTCGACGTAAGCGACCATAGCGGTGGCGACGATGATCGCAGCGAGCGCGATCAAAACCCCATAAATCGCATATTTACTGGCAGAGGCCTTGAGAAGTTTGACGTTAGTGGTGAGGACTTGCAGGGTGCTCTGGCTCATACAATGACCTTGAAATCTGTAACATGCGTGGTTCTTCTGACAACGATCAATACGTCGCCCGCCCCCCATAAGGACGACGATTTTTTCGGCCGGAACAGATAGTCAATTTCTAATGTAAGTGTAATCTAAATATCGCGGTGCGCCAGGAATTACGGCCCGACTGTGGCCTTTTATCCAAGTATTGCCGTGTCCGAGCGGCCCTCCCGCAGCGCTTGTTCGCGTGGCCGAGCCGCGGAAACACTGGCCGTCGCTAAACCTGCTACTGCGCGTCGCTCCCTTGGCACGGGTCCATTATCGCCGACGGACTGCGCCGCAATCGTGAAAAACGATTAAAAATCAAATTGCCGAGTCCGCAGCGGCCCGGCGCAACCGGCACTCGCGTCCCTTGCGTCCGCCGCTCGACGCGGAAGCTGGATTCACGCGGAAGCAACTGCGGCAGGACCGGTTGCACAGGGGCGCCTCGCCCCAGTCGTCTTCGAATAACGCGGAGAATCGACTGCACGCGCGTTCCACCGGCATTGGATTCGCATCTGTGATAGGCTCTCGACGTATCGGAGCCACATCTGTCATTAGTAAATTGGCCTGGGAATGAGCTGGGATTGCGAATACACCATACCACCGGGTACGACTATTCGCGGAGTGGCTCAGCGACTTCGGAATCTGACACCGTGCAAGATCGACCGCCCACGGACCGTTGAGCGGACGTTCCTCGACACCTTCGACTGGCGCTTGTACGCCCGCGCCCATGTCTTGGAGCAATGGCGTTTCAACAACGGCAGTATTACGCTACAAATTCGACGGCTGAATCAAACCGAAACGACGGGGTCCGCCCGACTCGAGTCGACGGCGCGATTCATTCGAGACCTGCCCGCGGGAACGGTGAGGACGCGGCTCGGCGCTCTGGTGCAGATGCGGGCGCTGCTGCCTGCAGTTCGAATACACAGCCGCATCGACACGTTACGAATAGTCGATAAGAACCAAAAAACCGTAACGTTCCTGGAACTCGAGAACAGCAAGATCTTGGATGGATCGCGCGACCGAACGGGGACCGAGTTCCAGCGTGCGCGTATCGTGCCGGTGCGCGGCTACGCCAAAGCGGCACGCAATCTGTCGCGCTTACTGGTTGAGGTTCTCGAATGTGCTCCGGCGGAAAACGACACGTTCGTCACCGCGGCGAACCTAGCGGGACGGAGGCCCGGTGATTACAGCGCAAAGCTCGACGTCAGACTCGACCCGTCCAGCCCTGCGGACGTCGCTTCGAAGATCGTGTTCCGTGAATTGTTGGAAATCATGCGGTGTAACGAAAACGGAATTAGAGAGCGGATCGACACGGAGTTTCTGCACGATTTCCGCGTAGCCGTTCGTCGCACGCGATCGGCGCTCACACAGATGAAACGGGTGTTTCCGGAATATATGGTCGAACGCTACCTGCGCGATTTTCGCTGGCTGCAACAGATCACGGGGGTGGCGCGTGACATGGACGTCTACTTGTTGCATTTCGACGACTTCGAGGACCTCGTGGATCCAAGTTTGGGCCACGCATTGGAACCCTTGAGAGATTTTATCGGGCAGAAACGAGAATTCGCGTACCAGGGCCTCGTGCGCAGCCTCGATTCCGCGCGTTACCGGAATCTTGTGGAAGACTGGCGGGCGTTTATCGATCAGCGGAGCGCCGACAGCTCGAATTCGAACGTCGCGACGCGAAAAACTGCAGAGATAGCAAGAAAACGGATCTGGCGTTTGTACCGGCGCGCCATCAAGGAAGGAAGAGGTATCAAACCCTCCTCACCCAGCGAAGACCTGCATGAATTGCGTAAGACGTGCAAGAAGCTGCGATATCTACTGGAGTTCTTCAACAGTCTTTTTCCAAAACGAAAGGCAAAAAAAATGATCCGACCGTTGAAACAACTCCAGGATAACCTGGGTAAACTCAACGATATGCAAGTGCAATCCGAGGTTTTAAAATCCTTCAGCAAAAGTATATCCAAAACTAAACCCGGCGAACCGGAGACACTCATGGCCACAGGCATTTTGATCCACGCCCTGTTAGCCAAGAAAGAGGCCGAACGCGCGAGATTTTCCGAGAACTTCGAAACGTTCGCGCAACCCGCTGTGGACGTCTTATTTCGCGACGTGTGCCGACCGTCCTCGTCGGACCGTGCGCCATGAGGGTGCTGGCCGCTTACAATATCAAGGGCGGTGTGGGTAAGACTTCCGCCGCGGTGAATCTGGGCTATCTCGCAGCCCGCGAAGGCGCTCGAACTTTGGTATGGGACCTAGATCCTCAAGGCGCCGCGAGCTTTTACTTCCGGATCAAGCCGAAGATCAAGGGGGGACCGCGACGCTTGTTCCGCGGTAAAAACCATGTCCCAGACCTTATCAAGGGAACCGATTATCGAAACTTGGACCTCCTGCCGGCGGATTTTTCCTATCGCAAATTGGAATTGATCCTCAACGACGGCAAGAAACGTCGCCGCCGACTGCAAAAGATCGTAAGGCCGCTCCGGAACGAGTACGACTACGTGTTCATAGATTGCGCCCCGAGCATATCTTTGGTATCCGAAAACGTGTTCGCCTTATCCGATGCGCTGTTGGTTCCCACGATCCCAACGACGCTTTCGCTGCGTACTCTGGTAAGGCTGCTCGACTTTCGCGCCAAGCACGAATCAAAGAATCTGGCGATATTGGCTTTTTTCTCCATGGTCGACCGGCGAAAAGCCTTACACCGGTTGATTCTGGACAGACCACCCCAAAACGCTCGTTGCATACTCAAGACCTCGATTCCCTACGCCAGCGATGTTGAGAAAATGGGCATACATCGTGCGCCGCTGTCGACGTACGCCGGCCGCGGCACCGCGGCCGTGGCCTTCGAAGACCTGTGGACCGAAATCAAGAACATACTCGACGAACGGTAAGTGGTCATCCGTGGCCCGGGAAATAGAAAGAAAATTTCTCGTAGCCGGGGAGCGGTGGCGCACCCAGGCCACGCGGGGAATCGATTATCAACAGGGATATCTGTCGCTCGACGCGCAGCGGTCAGTGCGCGTGAGGATTGCGCGAGACGAGGCCCGGTTGAATATAAAAGGGAAAATTTCCATGTTGTCCAGATATGAATTCGAGTATCCCATTCCCATCGCCGACGCGCGGGAGCTTCTGGATCGACTTTGTATAAGGCCTATCATCGAAAAAACCCGTTATCGTTTGACCCATGCCGGGCTCGACTGGGAGATTGACGTTTTTCGCGGAGACAATTCCGGTCTCGTGATCGCGGAGATCGAGCTAGAATCGGAGGCGCAACACTTCGAACGTCCCGAATGGCTGGGAGAGGAAGTCAGTCACGACCCGCGTTATCTCAATATCAACCTGGTCAAGTGTCCTTACACCCGTTGGTGAGCCGTTAGCTGTCGAATCTTCCCGCGAAAGCGATGAAACTCTCTTCGCGGGATAATTGCCCCTTTATTCAAGATCTCAAAAGCACGCAAAGTCGAGAACAATGACGCGTAAGAAAAATAAAGCCTGTGCAGACGCGATCGCAACATCTGCGTCGAGTTTGCCATTTACGTTTTTGAAACGCAGCCCGAGGCAATTCGAAGGTATCGAATCCCTCATCGAGGATGGACGCAGAAACGCGGTCGTTGACATTGTCAAAGACTGGCATCCGGGAGATATCGCCGATCTTCTTGAGTGGTTACCCTTTGCAACGGCTAAGTCCCTGTTTGGATGGCTGCCGTTGAACACGGCCGGAAAGTGCCTCGCGCAGGTGCGGCCGGCTTTTATGACGAGCTTGCTCAGTGAGATTCCGCCTCCGCGGGCCGTAGAATTGATCGATGTTCTGGAATCGGACGATGCCACGGACGTCGTCGCCCACCTGCCTCCGACTTTGGCCCGTGAGGTTATCCGAGAGCTAAAAGACCAGATTGAAGTGGTCGAGTTGTTGACCTACGACTCCGATACCGCGGGGGGCATCATGTCCACGCGCTATGTTGCGGTCCCCGTCAACGCCACTGTGGAGCAGGCCACCGAACAAGTCCGCGCCCACGCCGACATCCTCGAAGAGATTTTCGCCGTATTCGTCGTCGACGACGATCGTCATCTCCTCGGCGTGGTCGACCTGAAGACGCTATTGCTTTCGGCCGCCGATACGCGATTGTCC
>JBFGKR010000192.1:0-4615 GCA_041576575.1 Arenicellales bacterium
CCAACCTTTCAGTTCGAAGTGGTGATGCAGGGGCGCCATTCGAAAAATCCGCTTGCCCACCAACTTGAACGAGGCCACCTGCAGAATGACGGATACTGTTTCCACAACGAAGATTCCGCCCATAATGATGAGCACGATTTCCTGCCGCACCACGACGGCCACCGCTCCCAAGGACGCACCCAGCGCTAGGGCGCCGATATCTCCCATGAATACCTGTGCGGGATAAGTGTTGAACCATAAGAAACCGAGTCCGGCGCCGACAAGGGCGGCGCAAAACACCATGACTTCCCCGGTGCCTGGGATGTAGGGGATCGCGAGATAATTGGCGAAGATACTGTGACCGGTAACGTAGGCGAAGATGCCCAATCCGCCGGCGACCAGCACCGTCGGCATAATTGCCAAGCCGTCCAACCCGTCGGTGAGGTTAACGGCATTGCTCGCACCGACGATCACGAAGTACGTCAGCACGATGAACCACGGGCCCAACCCAATCGCCACCTCCTTGAAGAAAGGCACGATCAATGCGGTTTCCAAGGGAGATTGAGCGGTGAAATACAGGAACACCGCGCTTACCGTTCCCGCCACGCTCTGCCAGAAGAACTTGGATTTCGCTCCGATCCCGCGTGGGTTCTTTTCAATGAGCTTACGATAATCGTCGATCCAACCGATGAGACCAAAGGACAGACAAGTGAACAACATCACCCATACAAACCGATTTCCAAGATCCGCCCACAGCAGCGTCGTAGTAATCACCGATACCAGTATCAATGCACCGCCCATGGTCGGCGTGCCGACTTTCTCGAAATGCGTCGGCGGACCATCTTGACGAACCGTCTGCCCAATCTGGTAGTGACTGAGCTTACGAATCATCATCGGACCTAGAACAAAACAGACCGTGAGCGCCGTCAAGACCCCACATATGCTCCGAAATGTCAGATACCGGAACACGTTGAACACGCTGAATTCACGAGCCAAGGCATCAAACAGATAAAGCAGCATCAACCAGCGCTCCCTATTGAGGTACTGCCGTTGTTTTCAACGATCCCTGCAATGATCTCTTCCATATGCATCGCGCGTGATCCCTTGACCACCACTTTCGTATCCGCGCGAAGTGCGTCGCGTAGCGCTTGTATCAGTTCTTCGTGGGACTGGAAATGCAACCCGCCATCGCCGAAGACCTGCACCGCCTCTGCGCTCAGCGGTCCCAAGGCGAGCAGGACATCGACACCACGATCGCGCGCGTATGCGCCGATTTCTCGGTGCAGGCTTTTCTCCTGCGTACCCAGTTCTGCCATATCGCCGAGCACCAACAATCGGGTACCGGAGAGCGCGCACACGACGTCGACGGCTGCACGGACGGAGGCGGGGTTCGCGTTGTAGGTATCGTCGTACACGATCGAACCGCGCATTCCCTTTCGAATTTGCAGGCGTCCTCGCACCGGAGCCATACATTCCAACCCCGCCTTTATTTCATCGAGAGCAACGCCGACGGCGAGCGCCGCGCAGCTAGCGGCAAGAGCATTCATCACGTTGTGTTTGCCGGGTAGCGGCAGGCTCACGTCTACGTCCCCGTCGGGCGTGTGTAGTCGCAGCAACGAAGAATCTGCCTTAGACTCGAACTCGGCGGTAACGTCGGCGCCGTGGTGTAACGCGAATTGCCGGCAGCGCCGGCGTTTGGCCTTCGCTCTCCACAGAGGTGCATAGGGGTCATCGGCGTTTATTATTGCGACGCCATCGCTCGAGAGACCGTTAAAGATCTCGGCTTTCGCTTCCGCGACGCTGTTCAGATCCCGCAAGCCTTCGAGATGGGCGGCCGCGGCGTTAGTGATGACCGCGACGGTGGGACGCGCGATTCGACTGAGATAATCGATTTCGCCAGGGTGGTTCGTACCCATCTCGATCACTGCGTAGCGGTGTTGATCGCGAAGCCGCAGCAAGCTCAACGGCACCCCGATGTCGTTGTTTAAATTACCCACCGTAATCAGCGTGTCACCGCGGCGGTTCAGTATGGCGCCTATCATTTCTTTCACCGTAGTCTTGCCGTTGCTACCGGTGACGCCCACCACAGGGATCGAGAACCGGTTGCGCCAATGCCGAGCCAGCGCGCCCAAGGCGTCTTTCGTATCCGCGACCCGTACTATACTGAGGTTGGTTTCGAGCTGTTCGTCAACCAGCGCCGCGGATGCGTTGTTGGACAAAGCGTCGTCGAGGAAGCGGTGTCCGTCGAAACGTGTTCCACGAAGGGCAACAAAAAGTTCCCTTGGTTTGAGAGCGCGGGTGTCCGTGCTTACACCTTCGATTAGGACATCGCGGCCCACGAGTCTCCCATTCACAGCTTTTGCTACTTCTCGCAAACGCATCACGCCGCCATTCCCAGTGTCTGAGTC
Organism: Arenicellales bacterium; assembly: GCA_041576575.1. Classification (GTDB taxonomy): domain Bacteria; phylum Pseudomonadota; class Gammaproteobacteria; order Arenicellales; family JAANXG01; genus CALZGZ01. The sequence continues at coordinate 2,388 of JBFGKR010000192.1, forward strand.
ACAATATCCCGGTCGCTCAAGGGAATTTCGCGATCGTTCAACTGCTGCGTGGTCTCGTGACCTTTTCCGGCAACGACCACCCAATCCTCGGCACCGGCGTGCCGTATCGCCCATTGGATCGCTTCCGCCCGATCGTGTATTACCGTTGGGGACGAATCCATTCCGGCAACAATTTCGGAAACTATGGCCTGCGGCCTCTCAGACCGCGGATTGTCGTCCGTGAGCACAACCACGTCGGCCAGCTGTTCCGCCACTTGCCCCATCAACGGCCGTTTGCCACGGTCCCGATCGCCACCGCAGCCGAAAACTACCCACAGGCGCCGGTGACAATGTTCACGAATCGATCTCAAAGCATTGGCCAGCGCATCGGGGGTGTGTGCGTAATCGACGACGACCGCAGGAAGGCGCTCAAGGGCACGAAATAATTCCATGCGTCCCGGCACCGGTCTGAGCCGCTCCATGGCGGAGGCAACGTCACCGCCATCCCATCCCTGCGCCAAGAGCACCGTTGTTGCCGCCAACAAATTCAAGGCGTTGACGCGTCCGAGCAGCGACGAGGAAACGCTGAAGCGCAATCCTCTGCTGTTGACCACCAAATCGAGGCCGTTGTCCCCAGGGGTGATGCTTTCTGCATATACATCGCCCGATTTCATACCGTAGCCGATCACTGTTCGAGCCTTCGTGCGCTCCCGCAACACCGCGCTGAAAGCATCGTCGTCATTGAGCACGGCGATTTCCAAGGAGACGCAGTCGAACAACTGAGCCTTGCTTCCTCCATAGGCCGCCATGTCCTGATGATAATCCAGGTGGTCATGACTGAGATTTGTAAACAACGCGACGTCAAATGCCACGCCTTCCGCGCGACCCTGGTCCATCGCATGCGACGACACCTCCATGCATACGTAGCTGGCGCCAAGATCGAGAAACCGTCGCAGGGACCGGTGCAATCGAATCGGATCCGGCGTGGTGTGCCGTCCGGGGCACAGCTCTTCTTTGAATCCGATCCCCAAGGTCCCGATAAAACCGCAACGCTCTCCGAGATACTCGAGCGCCTGCATCAGGATATGGGTACAGGTGGTTTTCCCGTTCGTTCCGGTTACCCCGACAACACGCAAGTACCTGGATGGATGACCATAGAAGCGGTCAGCGATCACGCCGACGCGACGCTGCAAATTGGACAACGGATAACACGCTACGCCGAGCTCTGGAAACGCATCGACGCCTGGTTCATAAATCACTGCAACAGCACCGTTGTCGATGGCTTGGTAGACGTAGTCGCGGCCGTGACGAGCGGTGCCGGGATACGCAAAAAAAACGTCGCCCGGCTCGACCTCGCGACTATCCAGGGCGATACCACCGATCGGAACATCGCGGTCCGGTTCTATCGCGACGATGCCTTCCAACAGCTCGCTCAATGGTAACCGGTGGCCATGCGTATTCTCGATCATGCTCCGATATCGCTTCCTTTGGGCTCCCGTAAAGGCGCGGGTTGACGATCCGGCGGCACATTCATCAGGCGCAGGGCGCCTGCTATGACTTGCGAAAACACCGGAGCCGCGACCTCACCGCCGTAATAGTTTTCCCCGCGCGGGTCATCGATAACGACCACCATCGACAACCGTGGATTGGAGTTTGGTGCGATGCCGGCGAACACCGACATGTAGCTATCGTCCGCGTAACCGTCTTCCGCCATCTTGTGCACCGTCCCGGTTTTTCCGGCCACACGGTATCGATCGACGCGGGCCGCCTGTCCGGTACCGTGATCGCTCACCGCTCCTTCCAACATTCGCCGGACTTCCGACGCAATCTTTGCATTCATAACGCGCTCGCCTACAACCGGGCCATCCACAGGAATAATGCTCAAAGGCAAAAGAATGCCGTCGTTCGCGAGCACGGCGTACGCGCGGGCGAGCTGCAGCGGAGTAACAGACAAGCCGTATCCAAACGACAAGGTCGCATGTTCAATCGGTCGCCACCGGCGGCGTGCGGGCAAGCTGCCCGTCGCTTCGCCGGACAGGCCAACACCCGTAGTTTCGCCAAAACCCAAACTCTTGAACATATCCAGCAAGGGTTGCAGCTCCAATGCCATGGCGATTTTCGCCGCGCCGACGTTGCTGGACTTCACGAGTACGCGAGACACGGTGAGCAGTCCGTAGTCCCTCACGTCTCGAACATAGTGGCGCCCCACCCGCAGCGTTCCGGGAGTAGTATCTACGCGGCTGTCGGGC
>JBFGKR010000193.1:0-4587 GCA_041576575.1 Arenicellales bacterium
CAGCCCGCAATCGAAACACCCATGGGATTGAACAATTCCCGCTCCGCAAACTCTCTCGTAGACAGACCGGTTATTTCAGTGAGAATCGCTGACAGCAAGTGGGTGTCCCCTGTGCTGTACTGGTACTTAGTGCCTGGCGGCGCAGTCAGGGGCTTTCGCAGTACCGCGGATATCCAATCTCTCTCCTGCACCCAGTCGCTATATGCTTGGTAGCTGGTTGATTCGAGACCCGATGTCATAGTGAGTAACTGCTGTACGGTAATTGCTTTTTTCATCGAGTCTTGAACGGAGCGCGCTTGAGGCAACACTTCGGATATCGTTTGTTCCAACCGCAAATAGCCCTTCGATATCGCGATCCCAACTAGCGCCGAAATGATGCTCTTCGATGCGGATTTGAGATTATGCGGCCTGTCCCGCGCCCCACCCCGCCAATAGCGCTCCGCTATGAGATAACCGTCACGTACCAAGAGGAACGCTTGTACCCCCTTCATCTCGCCGACTCGAGCTGACGCGGCACTCAGTCGATCGGAATCAAATCCCAGCGTAGCGGGCGAAGCGACGTACCAACGACCCCGCCATCGACTCACCGGTTGGGACGTCGCCCCCCACTCAACTTCTTCCTGGGACCAGACTTCCGGAACAATCAGCGCGAAACTCAACACCAGCAGCGCAAGATATCGCAAGCCGACGTCGAAATCGCACCCATTGCCACAATAATGTCGGTTCACGGCGCCCGAATTCGTGGCGCGAACGCAACGCAATCGCAAGCGTTCGGGAACGAGCCAACGCCGCAACTGGCGACGGGCTCGGTCTAAAGCGTCATCCCGGACACCTGTCAATCCGCTGCGAGCAGACAGTATGCTAGCCCTTTTATTTTTAACGCCTCTGTGCACCTCTCGGGACCACCACGATCCGAACCAGGAATGGACCAAACCTGAAACCGTTGTAGCGAGCAGGACAAGACCAAGCAGCTACAAATGCTACGACCCGATATTTCACGGCAAGCACAGATATCAGTTGGGCCAGAGCCTTGTGGAATTTGTGGCTGCAATCTGGCTGCCTCGGTAGACGAGAGCCAGCGTATACGCGTCGCTTCCACGGCAAAGATTACCATGACGTAATTTTTCCTTGACGCTATGTTCACGCAGTCTTCGACACTATGCGCACTGATTTACCCTCCCCAATTCCCCCGCCGTCTACAGGCGGGGTTTTTTTGTGCTTCCGCTTACGGGGCTCGAAAAGCATCCAATTGCAAGTAATAATTGATTATATACCTTCGGTCTCGATTTACCGCGGGCCGACCCGCGGAGGCCCGCCCGTTTGCATGTGGCCGAATGGAACATGGGTGTGCAGCCTTGAGACGTCGATAGCCGCATCGACTGGGCAATCTCCGACGCCCGTGCGGAAACTGGGCATCGGGGCGCTCTGCCGTAGCAAGGTCCTCGGCAGTCGCCGCGGGTGGAGCACGATGACTCACATTGCAATTGCGAACGAGCGTATGGCTGTTATTTTTCCAGCATAGCGCAATATGGGCTAAAGGTCGCGTATGTACGCGGCGGATCGGTGTGGTTCTGCCGCCCACTGCAACGAAAATTTCGCGCGTCCCGAGCTCACCGCAATAAAAGGCACTAACGATTGAAGCTGAGTCTCAACGACGTGGCGCTTCCCGTCGAAAAAGGCAACCCGGAATTGACCATTTTCGTTCCAATCCACTCGCACAACCAGCGCCATCTTTCGCGGCATGTCATGCACCACGATCTCACGCAGGACGAGACGGTCGTGGAGCACGTAGTCGTACCCGGCTACCAGAGGACCGAATAGCGACTCCTGGTAGAGGAACACGCGAAATTTTCCTCTTTGGTCCCTGTCGCCGAATCCGATGAACGCAGAAGGCGCCCATCGACCAGCGGTAGTCAATTTCGTGAAGCGGACGGCTCCGTTCAACCTTCCATCGGTCGTAAGTGGAGCTAATTCGAGGGTGGAAATTTCCGTGTGAGAGGCCTCGATTTCCAGCGATCCCTGCGACGGCGAGAAACCCATACACAGGGGTAAAACTAAAAACCAGGCGGTTCGAACCGCGGAGCGCATAAATATCGGCTTTGCTTGCATTTCCACCGCAGACGCTGGACCTAGTGAGGGACGTTACAACGCCGGCACTCCGCAACGCGATCGGTGTCTGTCGCGCGCCCGGCGAGGGCGACACGCTTTTCGAGATTTCGTCGTGGCGACGACTGCCGTTCCGTTCTAATCCGGCGGTTCAAAGCGCGCCTGATCTGCCGTCGAAGCGCAGCGGCTAAGTTGCGAAACCCCTCACAGTAATCCGCTGTAGCGCACACCACTTAATTATATCGCGGTGTCGAGGGCTCAGATCGTAACAACTTTCCCCGGCTGCATCCATTCGGTTCGGGAATCGCTACAGCAACGATCCGCAATCCACGATCTCTGCATAGTCGATCAAATAAAAGTCCATGTGGCGCAGACGCGGAATCACGTCGTTGCTGACGTCGGTGGTTGTTTGCTCGTGGGTCACACTGCTGAGTTCTATTTGGTCTCCTTCAAGCGCAATGCATGTCCGCTCCCCGTTTCCAGCAAGGCGGTCACTATGTAAGGCGAGCGACTGCTTCAGAGTACCCATGATCGATTGATCTCCGGCATTGAGATATAGGGTACGAGTCAATTTTTGAGCGATTGGCGCGCCGGCGGATTTACACATATGGAAATCCGGATAGGTGTCGTGTATGCGCGACGCATCTTCCATACCGAGCGCTGCAAGCGATACATCGCTGAAACTGTTGTGGAGCCTTCGATCGAGGTTGCCGCCGAAAATCATGAACGTCTCGGCAAACCTGGAGCGGCGCTCAAAATTAACCCTCAATTCTCCGGTGTCGCGGACGGCGGCCGTATCGCTGACTGTCAGCGACGGGCCCGCGCTGAACCGATCCAGGTAGAGGTAAACCGCCAAGACCAGCGACGCTACCAAGACCAGAGGACGGACCACGAGCTTCGCTCACTACGCTGTGCAGGGTTCGGTGTCTCGACGCCTCGGGCACAATGTGTCAGTTTATCAATGCGCCTGTGGGCCCGAACCGCAAATAGGTACCGCTGCCAATTATATTCACCCTCGCGTTCTGATTGGTATACGCATGCAATACTTCGTCGGATCCGTCCAGTTCCCCAATCGAGCCTGTATTATCGGTGAACACCAGCCAGCCCTTGTCCCATCGAACGTCGGATGCACAAGACGCGCCGTCTGCGCTGGCACAGAGCGACACTGGGATGTTTCGGCTGACCGCGACCGCGCGTGCGATGTTTACGTGCGCCGCCAGTTCGTTGGTGGCGGAGACCATACGGTTGTTGGCCACGAAATCGACGAAACTTGGCACCGCTACGCCGATCAACACCCCCCCAAGAGCTATCGTGACCATCAATTCAAGGATGGTAAATCCAACAGATTTCGTCCTGACCATTTTTGTCCCCCGGAGATATCGATTTTCCGTTGTCCCTCTATTCGCATTGATGCTTGTCGACCATGCGGCGCCCGGTGACATTGACCCTGAGGCTCCGTCCTTCTTCGTTTTTTCGCCCGTCGCAAAACACGAACGTGAACGGAATTTCGGAGATCATCGCGCCAGAGCCGCTACCGCCCCATACGTCGTCTTCATCGTCCGGACATTCCCCTACAAAATCACCATGGTCGAGATGAGCCGGAACAGCCGATCTGCCGATTTTGATCGTTTTTCTATGATCGGGATTGCCGGGGGGCCTGTGGCACACCCTAATCTTGTTATCGTTTGGTAGGAAATCGGGAGGCATCACTCCGACGACGATCAAATCGTCATCGTCTGCATTGGAAACCGCCGGCATCACGCCGACCGCGAATAAAAAACTCGATAATAATCCCGCAACCCACAACGTCAGTTGCCCACAGCTGCGGTTCTGCCGCGTAGCTCTCATGATTAACACCCCCTTATTGTTACTTCTAAGTTTAGACCCGAGGACTCATATCTCAAGCGTCTTGTCGAGCAGATAACGCGTGAATCCTCGTATTCGACCGACGATTTTGCGCGGAATTAGCCGCTTGAAGCTAAAGCCTGGCGCACTCTAGCCGATAACGGTCGTGAGCCACTACATCCGTTACGGGGTCACACGCACATGTCGCTTGGCGAATTGGGGTCTGAAGTCTCACTGGGAGTACCGCATATGGACGCGGAGCATCGGGAATTGATCGAACGCATCAATTTGCTTTCTGTGGAACTGCAGTCGGGCTACTATCAGACCAACGTGATTGACCAGTTCCAGGAACTCTACACCGCGGCTGCAAAACACTTCGCCCACGAGGAAGCGCTCATGCGCTTACAAAATTACGACCGCTACCGGGAACATCAGGCAGACCATCAACATCTGCTCGACGAGATCAATCTCGTAATGACCGAATGTCTCCAAGGCATGGGCAACGAAGCGGTGATGATCGAACGTTTACACAATCGCTTTTACACGCACTTCATGACGCGGGACGCGCACCTGCACCAGATTATCGGCAAAACCTGATGTGAAGCCTCTGCGGGAATCCGCCGTTCACCGGAGACG
>JBFGKR010000194.1:0-4569 GCA_041576575.1 Arenicellales bacterium
GGTGGGTACGGTCATGGGGTCGAAGAACCTCAAGGCGGTGGTATGCCGCGGCACCAAAGGCGTCGGCAACATCAAGGATCCGTTGCGGTTTATACAGGCGACCGAGGAAGGCAAGCGGGTGCTGCGGGAGAATGCGGTGACCGGTCAGGGCTTGCCGCAGTACGGGACCCAGGTGTTGATGAACGTGATTAACGAAGCCGGAGCAATGCCGACCCGGAACATGCGCGAGACCCAGTTCGAAGGGGCGCACAAGATCTCCGGGGAGGCCATGCACGAACCGCGGAAGTCGGACGGGCAGCCAAATCTGACCACCAACGCCGCATGTTTTGCCTGCACTATTGCTTGCGGGCGGATCTCCACTGTAGACAAGGAGCATTACACCATCCAGAACAAGCCCGAATACTGGGGTAATTCCGGCGGATTGGAATACGAGGCCGCGTGGGCGTTGGGGTCGGATACCGGAGTCGACGATCTGGATGCGCTCACCTACGCCAATTTCGTGTGCAACGAGGACGGTTTCGATCCGATCTCCTTCGGAGCCACGGTAGCGGCGGCCATGGAATTGTACGACCAGGGATTGATAACCAAGGAACAGACCGGTGGCATCGATTTCAAGTTCGGCTCCGCGCAAGTCTTGACCCAGGCGGCCGAGTTGGTGGCCAAAGGCGAGGGCTTCGGCAAGGACCTGGGTTTGGGTTCCAAGCGCCTGTGCGAGAAGTACGGGCGTCCCGAACTGTCCATGACGGTGAAGGGTCAGGAGTTTCCCGCCTACGATCCGCGGGGGATTCAAGGTATGGGTCTGGCCTACGCCACCGCCAATCGGGGTGCGTGCCACCTGCGCGGCTACACCGTGGCCTCGGAGATCTTGGGCATCCCGGAGAAGACCGATCCGCTGTCCACCGAGGGCAAGCCCGAGCTGGTCAAGGCGTTTCAGGACGCGACCGCGGCGTTCGATTCCTCGGGATTGTGCGTGTTCACGTCCTTTGCGTGGACGCTGGACGACGTCGCGCCGCAGTTGGACGCCGCCTGCGAGGGCGAATGGACCGCGGAAAAACTGCTGGAGGTGGGCGAGCGGGTTTGGAACCTGGAACGGGAGTTCAACCTTGCCGCCGGGCTCAGCAGTAAAGACGACACCCTGCCCAAGCGTCTCCTGGAGGAGGGCGCCAACGCCGGGCCTGCCAAGGGCAAAGTCAACGAGTTGGGCAAGATGTTGCCGCATTACTACGAAGTCCGAGGTTGGGACAGCGACGGTGTGCCAACGTCTGAAACACGGCAGCGGCTGGGATTAGCCTAGGAGGTGATGGCATGCAGCATATAGTGATTGGCGCCGGTCCCGCCGGCGTGGTCGCGGTCGAACACCTGCGAAGATACGACCCCAAGGGCGCCATTACGCTCATCGGGGACGAACCGGAGCCGCCGTACTCGCGCATGGCGATTCCGTATTACCTGATCAAAAAGATCGACGAACAGGGCACGTATTTACGCAAGGATGCCGATCACTTCAATAAGCTTGGCGTCCACGTGATGCAACAACAGGTCACTGCGGTTGATCCGGGGGCAAAGTCGGTGACGGTTTCGAACGGCACTACGGTGCCTTACGACAAGCTCTTGATCGCCACCGGAGCCAGGCCGATCAAGCCGCTGATTCCCGGAATCGAGTCGGAGGGGGTGTATCCCTGTTGGACGCTCACCCACGCGCGTAACATATTCCGTACCGCGCAACCCGGTAAGTCCGTAGTCTTGATCGGTGCCGGTTTTATCGGCTGCATCATACTTGAGGCGCTGGCCGCGAGCGGTGTTGAGCTCACGGTGGTCGAAGTGGAAGACCGCATGGTGCCGCGTATGTTGAACGACACCGCTGGGAGTCTGCTCAAGCAGTGGTGCCAAGAGCGCAACGTGAAAGTTCTCACCTCGACGAAAGTGGAGGCGATCGAGGGCGGCAGCGGGGATCGCGCGCTGCGCGTTGTCTGCGACAATGGAGATGCAGTGGCCGCCGATTTGGTGATTACGGCCACAGGCGTGCGTTCGAATACGGAGTTCCTGGACGGCAGCGATGTAACGGTGGAACAAGGTGTGTTGGTGGATGAATTTCTGCAAAGCAACGTAAAGGATATTTACGCCGCGGGTGACGTGGCGCAAGGCAAGGACTTCTCCACCGGAGGATTCAACGTCCAGGCGATTCAGCCCACTGCCGTCGAGCACGGGCGGATCGCCGCCCAAAACATGGCCAAGGGTCATCAGCATCGCCACCGCGGTTGCGTAAATATGAACGTGCTGGACACCCTGGGTCTCATCTCGTCCTCGTTCGCATTGTGGATGGGTGTGGACGGAGGAGACGCAGCGGAAGTCTGCGATCGCGAACGCTATCGATATGTGAATCTTCAATTCAAGGATGACGTGATCGTCGGTGCCTCGACCTTGGGTGTGACCGAACACGTAGGCGTCATTCGCGGTCTAATCGAAAGCAGGGTGCGACTCGACGGATGGAAAGCAAAGCTGAAACAGGACCCGACTCGGATTATGGAGGCCTATCTTGCACGCACGCAGGCGTTGGGGCACAACGCGCATGTATTATGAAGGTCACTTTGAAGCTGTTCGCGACATTGGGCGACCTGTTACCGCAGGGCGCGAAAGCCAATGCCATCGAGATAGAAGTGCCCGACGGGAGCACCCCCAACGATCTGATCGATCGGTTTCAGGTGCCGCGGGAGTTGGCCCATCTGCTGCTGGTTAATGGGGTGTATGTCGACAGGGCGAACCGGGACAAACCGATCGTTCACTCCGGTGATACCGTTGCCGTATGGCCGCCGGTGGCGGGAGGATGACGTGCGCGCCGCGGAGCGGACAGAGCAACAGCGGCGTGTGGTCAAACACATGTCGCTGTCGCACGCAGATTTTTTTCGCGTGCTTCCGAGTATCGTCAACGGCGCACGCCATAAAATCGACGGAAATGCAATTCACATCGAAATGGGGCAGGGTGCCGTAGAGATCCGGCTGTCCGCTGAAAGCAGCCGACAACTGTCCGCGCTGCGGTTACCGTCAACGCGCGTGGAACTCATTTTTCGCGGTTGCGCGGAGGACGCGGTGCAGGCATTTTTGGATAATTTTGATTTGCGCTTTAGGCGCGGGGGCGGTTAAATCTTGTTTGTCCTGGCTGTGTGAAACCATCAATGGCGAGCGAATTCTTACAAGACAAACTAGCGCGTCCGGTACGCGACCTGCGTATCTCGGTAACGGATCGTTGTAATTTCCGATGTGTCTATTGCATGCCTCGACACAAATTCGGGACCTCGCACCAATTCTTACCGCGCCGGGACTTGCTCACCTATGAAGAGATCGCACGGGTGGCGCAGGCATTCGTCTCTCTGGGAGTTCAGAAGCTGCGCATCACGGGCGGTGAGCCGCTGATTCGCCACGAGTTGGAAAGGCTGGTGGAACTTCTCGCCGGAATCCCGGGTGTCGACGATTTGAGCATGACCACGAACGCGTCGTGCTTGACCTTGGAAAAAGCTCGGAGCTTGCAGCGCGCGGGGCTGAAACGAATCACGATCAGCCTCGACGCGCTGGACGACCGCACTTTCATGACGATCAACGACGTCGATTTTCCTGTGAGCCGAGTGCTCGCGGGCATAGAAAACGCCGAGGCGGTGGGGTTGGCGCCGATCAAAGTGAATATGGTCATCAAGCGTGGCGTAAATGAGCACAGCATTTTGCCCATGGCCCGTTTTTTTCACGGCACCGGTCATATTCTGAGGTTCATCGAATATATGGACGTGGGTCAATCCAACGGGTGGTGCCTCGCTGACGTCGTGCCCAGCAGCGAGGTGGTGGATAAAATTCACTCGGAACTGCCTATTGAACCCATGCATCCCAATTACGACGGAGAAGTGGCCAAACGCTGGCGCTACAAGGACGGCGGCGGCGAGATAGGAATAATCTCTTCGGTGACTCAACCGTTTTGCGGCAGCTGTGCCCGGGCGCGATTGTCCGCCAAGGGAACACTGTACACGTGTCTTTTCGCCGATTCCGGCTACGATATTCGGCATCAGATCCGCGAGGCGCGTGCGTCCGACCGAGAGCTCGAGCGTTACCTTTCTTCTGTCTGGCGTTCGCGCCAGGATCGTTATTCCCAGATTCGATCACACAACACCGTCGATTTGCAGAAGATCGAGATGTCGTATATCGGCGGCTGATCGCGCGGCTGGATGCGCTCGATTCTCCTTATTTTTCCAGCATCCTCGGCATCAGTTCGACCAGATTACAAGGGCGGGTGCGATAGTCGAGTTGTGGACCGATGAGTTTGTCCCAGCCGTCCGTGCATGCGCCGGACGAGCCCGGGAGACAGAAAATGCAGGTGCCGTTCGCGATGCCCGCGACGGCGCGGGATTGGAGCGTGGATGCCCCCACGGACTCGTAGGAGATAACCCGGAACATCTCCCCGAACCCGTTGATTTCTTTATCGAAAAGTGGTTTCACGGCCTCCGGTGTGCCGTCTCTGCCGGTGTTGCCGGTGACGCCGGTGGTGAGAATGACCTGCACCTCCGAATCTCTGATCCACTTCGATACCAC
>JBFGKR010000195.1:0-4554 GCA_041576575.1 Arenicellales bacterium
CCTGTGCGCAGGATACCGCGGTGACCATCTTGGCACCGTGTTTTGCGATTCCTTCCGCCTCGTAGCGGGCGCCCACGATAAAACCGCTGATGTTTTGCAGGAACAGCAGCGGTATGCGGCGCTGGCAACAAAGTTGGATAAAGTGAGTGCCTTTGAGCGCCGATTCCGAGAAAAGCACGCCGTTATTCGCGAGGATGCCGATCGGGAAGCCGTGGACACGGGCGAATCCGCAAACCAGCGTAGTCCCGTAGCGTCGTTTGAACTCATTGAATTCACTGCCGTCGACGATGCGGGCAATGACCTCGCGAGCGTCGCAAGGTTGGCGTAGATCGGTGGGTAATAGTCCGTAAAGGTCCTCGACCGGATGCTCCGGTTCGCGGACATCCCGCCTCGCAATGTAGTCGGGTCTGCGCATGTTAAGGTGACTGATCAGTTCTCGCGTGATCTCGATCGCGTGTTCGTCGTTTTCTGCGAAGTGGTCGGTAACTCCCGATTTGCGTGAGTGCACGTACGCGCCGCCCAGTTCCTCGGCGCTCACGACTTCGCCCGTGGCGGCCTTAAGCAGTGGCGGACCGGCGAGGTAGATAGTGCCCTGTTCCTTCACGATGACAGACTCGTCCGACATCGCGGGCACATAGGCGCCTCCGGCGGTGCACTGGCCCATAACCACCGCAATCTGCGGTATCCCCATCGCGGACATACGGGCTTGATTGAAGAAAATTCGGCCGAAGTGATCTCGGTCGGGAAATACATCGTCTTGTTCTGGGAGAAACGCGCCACCCGAGTCCACCAGATAGACGCAGGGCAGGCGATTCGTCTGCGCAATCTCCTGCGCGCGCAGGTGCTTTTTCACCGTCAACGGATAATAGGTTCCTCCCTTTACGGTGGCGTCGTTGGCGACGACGACACACTCTTGTCCCTGGATGCGGCCGACGCCAGTGATGATCCCCGCGGCGGGCACGTCGCTGTCGTATACGCCGTACGCGGCAAGTTGCGAGAGTTCCAAAAATCCGGAGTCGGAGTCGATCAATTTCATGATCCGATCCCGGGGCAGTAACTTCCCGCGGTCCAGGTGCTTCTTCCGGGCCTCCTTTCCGCCCCCGAGAGTCACCCGAGATACCTTCCGCCGCAGGTCCTGCACCAGCGCGCGCATCTTCTCGGAATTCTCGATGAAATCGGCGGATTGACGATCGACGTTGGTCTTCAAATATCCCATGATTGCGCGATCCCGGATGTCAATGAGCGCATGGCGGCAGCGAAGCGTGCAACCCTGTTGGCTAGCGTCGCTTTACCGGAAGATTTCCACGGCTATCGCCGTCGCCTCACCGCCGCCGATGCAAAGCGCGGCGACTCCCCTCGTCAGTTCATATTTTTTGAGGGCGTGCAACAAGGTCACCAGGATACGCGCCCCGGAAGCGCCGATGGGGTGCCCCAGGGCGCACGCGCCCCCGTGCACGTTGACTTTTTCGTGATCGAGCCCGAGGTCGTGCATCGCCGCCATCGTCACCACCGCGAAGGCCTCGTTGATTTCGTAGAGATCGATCTCGGACGGGGACCAGCCCAGCTTTTGCTGCAGCTTTTTCACGGCGAATACCGGAGCCGTGGTAAACCAAGCGGGCGCCTGCGCGTGGGTGACGTGGCCGCAAATACGCGCCATCGGCTCCCAGCCCCTTTTTTCGGCCAGGGACAGACGCGTCAGAACCAGAGCCGCGGCGCCGTCGGAGATTGAGCTGGAATTGGCCGGGGTCACCGTGCCATCTTTTCGAAACGCCGGTTTCAGAAGCGGAATCTTCTCAATGTTGGCGCTATGGGGTTGTTCGTCATTGCTGACGACTCGTTCTCCTTGTCTGTCCGCCACGGTGACCGCCGCGACTTCCTCTGCGAAAGTGCCGTCGTCGATGGCCCGTTTCGCGCGGGTGAGAGAATCGATGGCAAACTGATCCTGAGCCTCGCGGCTGAATTGGTACTTCTCGGCGCAGTCTTCAGCGAAGGTGCCCATCAATCTTCCCTTGTCGTAAGCGTCTTCGAGGCCATCGAGAAACATATGATCGAGCACCTCACCGTGGCCCATGCGGTATCCGCCGCGAGCCTTGGGCAGCAAATACGGCGCGTTGGTCATGCTCTCCATGCCACCCGCGACCATGACCTCATTGCTGCCCGCGGCAATAACATCGTGCGCCAGCATTACCGCTTTCATTCCAGAGCCGCACATTTTGTTGACAGTGGTGCAGCCGACTTCTTCGGGTAAACCCGCAGCGAGGGATGCTTGACGTGCAGGGGCCTGTCCCAGGCCCGCGGGCAGCACGCAACCCATGACCACCTCTTGGATGTCGTTGGGCGTGTTCCCGGTGCGTTCAATCGCGGCCTTGATGGCTGTCGCGCCGAGCTGAGGTGCGGAAGCGGCGGAAAGCGCTCCCTGGAAACCGCCCATCGGAGTGCGGGCTGCGGCGATGACGACAATTGGGTCTTTGGTCATTATTGCGAAGTCTCTATTCGTTCAGAAACAGACCGGTTGGGAAACGCCTAGCGCGTTTCCTCGAACAACTCTCGCCCGATCAACATGCGGCGGATCTCGCTCGTTCCGGCGCCTATCTCGTAAAGTTTGGCGTCCCGCAAGAAACGCCCCGTGGGAAACTCATTGATATACCCGTTGCCGCCAAGAGCTTGAATTGCTTGCAAGGCCATCCAGGTGGCCTTCTCTGAGGAGTACAAGATTGCTCCGGCTGCGTCTTTGCGCGAGGTCCGATTACGATCACAAGCATTGGCGACGGCATAGACATATGCCCGGCAGGCATTGAAGGTCGTGTACATGTCGGCGAGCTTGCCTTGCATGAGCTGAAACTCACCGATCGGCCGATCGAATTGCACGCGTTCGTGGACGTAGGGGACGACCACATCCATGCACGCGTGCATAATCCCCAGAGGGCCTCCGGAAAGCACTACGCGCTCGTAGTCGAGGCCACTCATCAATACCTCCACACCTTTGTTCAGACCACCGAGTACGCATTCCTCCGGAACTTCGCAGTCTTGAAATACCAATTCACAAGTGTTCGAACCGCGCATTCCCAGCTTGTCCAGCTTCTGTGCCGTGGAAAACCCCTTGAAGTGCTTTTCAACGAGAAAGGCGGTGATGCCCTTGGGACCCGACTGCGGTTCGGTCTTGGCATATACGATCAGCACGTCGGCGTCCGGTCCATTGGTGATCCACATCTTATTGCCGTTCAATACGTAGTGATCGCCTCTACGCTCGGCTCGCAGGCGCATGCCTACGACATCGGACCCCGCCCCGGGTTCGCTCATCGCAAGCGCGCCGACACACTCGCCGCGGATGAGTTGTGGAAGGTAACGCTGTTTTTGGGCCGTATCGCCGTTCCGATAGATCTGGTTTACACACAGATTCGAGTGGGCGCCGTAAGACAGCCCAACCGACGCCGATGCGCGGCTGATCTCTTCCATCGCTACCACGTGCTCGAGATATCCCATGCCGGAGCCGCCGTAATCTTGGTCCACAGTTACACCGAGCAGGCCGACATCACCCATCTTTCGCCAAAGTTCCGTGGGGAAATCGTTGTTGCGATCGACTTCGTCCGCCCGCGGCGCGATCTCTCGTTGCGCGAATTCGAAAACGGACTCGCGCAACATGTCCGCGGTATCGCCGAGATCAAAACTCAAACTTGGGTAGTGCATGGCCATGGCGTGGACGAGCGCGTGCTTTGAGCCAAGGTCAACCGGCGATACGTTGAGAACGCTCGGTGGTGTTACGCATCGTCGTAAGACGTTCGCGACACTGTGACTCGATCTGCTCCAACTCTTGAAGTGTGAGCTCGATGTCTCGCTGTTGACGGCGTAACAGTGTCCGGCGCTCTCTGATCTTGTCCAGCATGTAGTCGAGCTGACCGATTTCCCCCGGCTCCGAGTCGTACATGTCCATGATTTCGCCGATCTCGTCCAGGGAGAATCCGATGCGTTTGCCGCGCAGCACCAATTTCAAGCGCACCCTCTCTCGCGGCGAGTAGATGCGCGTCAAGCCGTGTCGTTTGGGTCGCAGCAGCCCCTTGTCCTCATAAAAACGAATGGCGCGCGTGGTGATTTTAAACTCCTCGGCGAGCTGCGTGATGGTGTATGTGGTGCCGGGAATGGCGTCGATTTCGGCGGCTGCTGTCATGCGCGCCATTGTACTTGACGTTTACGTAAACGTCAACTTATAATTGGCCGCACAGCGTTTGTCACTACTTCGAGCCACCATCGGAGGCGAGCATATGGCTTCGGCCCCTGCGGAAATACTGCGCAGAATCAAACCGGCACCGTTCTCGCATTCTGTCCGCTTCGTCACCGCGGCCAGCCTGTTTGACGGTCACGACGCGTCCATCAACATCATGCGGCGCATCCTGCAGGCCCGGGGCGTAGAGGTGATACACCTCGGGCACAATCGCTCGGTGCGGGAGATTGTCCAAGCGGCGTTACAGGAAGACGTACAAGCCATCGCGGTGAGCTCGTATCAGGGCGGGCACATCGAGTTTTTCAAATACATGATCGACATGTTGCGCGATCAAG
>JBFGKR010000196.1:0-4530 GCA_041576575.1 Arenicellales bacterium
CATGGTGCGCGGTATGCTGGCGAGGGAAATAGAGGGATGGGCGCGGCGGCACGACATGAAACGCGTCGATATTGGCGCCGTGGAAGCGGTAAAGCGCGCCTGGCAGACACACGGTGCGTTTCATTTGGATCCTAACGACCCGAGAAGTCAGTAGACACGCCGGCGACGCCATGAGCGAGCTGTCACTTTTGGCCATGAACTTGACGCAGCGCTGTAACCTGCGCTGCGCGCACTGCTACCTAGACGCCAAGCGTCTACGTTACGGCACGAGCGACGAATTGCGCACCGCAGAGGTCTGCCGGATCTTGGATGAAGTCGCCGAGTTGAACGACGGGACTATGGTGGTGCTCACCGGCGGCGAACCTTTGATGCGCAACGATCTGGAGTCGATCATTAGACATGGCGCGGACCTTGGCCTGGCCATGGTGGTGGGCACCAACGGCATCGCGCTCACCGAGCGCCGAGTTCGTGCCCTGATGCAAGCCGGTGCCATGGGTGCAGGGATCAGCGTGGACTCCCTCAGTCCCGACTCTCACGATGCGTTTCGCGGGGTGTCCGGTTCATGGGCCAAGACCATGGCGGGCATCGAGAACTGCCGTCGTCTCGGCCTCAGCTTCCAGATTCATTTCTCCGTTCACCAGAACAATGCGCATGAGTTGTCATCGGTGATCGAGTTCGCGCGCACCAGCGGCGCCCGGGTGCTCAACGTGTTCTTTGTAATATGCACCGGACGCGGTGAAAACGTCACCGACATTTCGAACTCTCGCTACGAGCAGATCTTAAAAGAGCTAATCGAAGCGCAAAAAAAGATCACAGATTTGATCATCCGGCCCCGCTGCGCACCGCAATTCAAACGCGTCGCTTTCGAACTCGCCCCCGATTCGCCGCTCAACCGGATCAGTGGACAAGAGGGGGACGGCTGCATCGCGGGTACCCGCTACTGTCGCATCGCTCCCACGGGTGTAGTCAGCGCATGCCCTTACATACCCGGCGAAGCAGGAAACATACGTCGAGAGTCGTTCACGCAAGTTTGGAGGCAGTCTCCCGAGTTCTTGCGGCTGCGCGCCCCTGCACTCGGCGGCAAGTGTGGTGTGTGCGAATATCGACGACTGTGTGGCGGTTGTCGGGCGCGTGCGGTGGCGAACGGTGGCGATCTTTTGGACGCTGATCCCTGGTGTCGCTACGAACCCCGTGGCGGCGAAGCGGTCGTACCGCTTGGTGAGATGGATACGCAGGCCGTCAGTTGGAGTCTCGAGGCGGAGCGTCGGCTCACGAGAGTCCCGGCCTTTCTGCGAAAGATGGTCAAAAGGCGCGCCGAGGCCTATGTGCTGGAACGCGGAGAGCATCGGGTCACCACGGAGCATCTTGCGGTGCTCGCGGCCCGTCGTTTCGGTAACGCCAAACCGATGCGCGACAAAGATGGATAGCGATGTCGATGTATTGGTGGCCGGTGGGGGTATATCCGGTCTCGCCATTGCCGCAGTTCTTGTGGACGCCGGTTTATCGGTTCAGATTTGGGAGCAAAACGAGCGCGCCGGTGGAAAGATACAATCCGATGCCGACGGTGGTTACGTCACCGATCGCGCTGCGTGCATGGTCTTGAATTTCCGCCCCGAGGTCGCGCGGTTCGTAAGCGAGTTTGGGCTGAACGCCGAAAAACTACCCCGTCCCAAGTTCAACAACCGATACGTGGTGCACGAGGGGCGGCTAGCGGTGGTGCCGATGCGGTTGGGAAAGCTCTTGAGGTCCCCGCTTTGGTCGACCCGCGGCAAGCTGCGTTTGGCTTTGGAGCCCTTGCTCCCCAAAGGCGGCAGCGAAGATGAAACGGTGGCCCAGTTCATTACTCGACGCTTGGGTAGCGAGATCTACGAGAAGGCCTTCGATCCCTACGTCGCGGGCCCATTGGCATCGAACCCCCATCGCGCTAACGCGAGAACGGTGCTCCCCAGGCTCACCGAACTGGAACGGCGTTACGGCAGCCTGATCGTAGGCATGGTGGCGCACCGGGCTCTGCATCGCTCGTCCGCAAGCGTAACGGAGTCGTTTTCTTTTCGGGGCGGTATGGCGACACTCACCAACGCCTTGGCGGACACCGTAGGTCACCGGCTGCGCACTGGCTGTGGCGTAGTCGGCCTCGAGCCGCACCCGGCGGGCTGGCAGATCTACGGCGCGTCGTCCCAGGGATCGCAAACGCTGCGAGCCCGGCGGATCGTTTTGAGTGTGCCTGCGGCGCGAGCGGCGGACCTGGTTTCCGACATTGATGCTGAGTTGGCGCAATTGCTTCGTGGCGTGGAGTACGCGCCGATCGTCGTCGTGCACACCGGGTTTGACTCCAGGAGCGTGCCGCATCCTCTGGACGGCAACGGATTTCTGGTGCCGCAGCGTGAAAATATGTCAATCAACGGATGTCTGTGGACGTCCAGTCTGTTTCCGGCGCGAGCGCCGGACGGTAAGGTGTTGTTGACCAGCTACCTGGGGGGCGCCAGGCGGCCGGCGGCCACTGATTGGGGCGATACGCGTTGTGTTACCGAGGTCTCAAGCGCCATCGCGCGTCTTCTCGGCGGATGCGGCGATCCCGAAATGGTCCGCATCGACAGGCACGACCGGGGCTTACCCGTTTACCATGGCCGGTATTGTGGGCGCTTGAAAGCCATCGAACTTCGTTTGTCGGAACATCCGGGATTGTATCTCGAAGCGAATTATCGCGACGGGGTCTCTGTGCGCGATCGCGTTGCGCGCGCGTACACAATCGCCGAACGAATCCGGAGACAACTGAGGTCGGAGCGAAACGAGACGTCGACCGAGCGTATGCGCGTGCGCCCCCTGTATCGTCTGAACGCGGGTGCTCGGAGTACGGTGTGAGCTCACAAGGGATACAATCGCGAGCGGGGACGACGGAGCCTCAAGCGCAATCGGGCTTCCGCCCGTGGCGCATCGTGGTTCCGGTATTGTTATTAATGCTGGCGGGTTCGTATTGGTCGAGTTGGTACGGCAGGGAGATTTCGATTCCCAGGTATTGTCAAAATCCAGAGCAGGCCCTGGATTATCTGCGCCGTATACTGACCGAATTGGAACCGTCACAAAATGATTCGCGCCGGCCATACGTGGTCGCCGCAAAGCTCTTGTTCCTGATGCCGCGACGCTCGGACGAGTCTGTCGACCGCTACCTTGCGAGGCTGGATCAGCATCTGAGGGAAGCCTGTTAATGATTGTTCAGTCCCCGACGGTGACAAACACGAGGACGCTGGCTATGTTCGCCGGTTTTTTCGCCGCTTCGGCGATTCTATTGGTCATTACGGCGACCGTTCATTACCGAGCGAATATTCAGTCCGAGCGCAAAGCCCTCGAATCCAGCGAACGGCTCAACGTCGCCTTGGGCAGCACGGCGATTTCTCAAGATCTGGAAGAGGTGGTGTCCGACGTATTGTTCTTGGCCGGACACACCGAGCGGTTGTTCAACTTAAGGAGGGAATCAATCGAATTTACTGAATCAGCCGCGCAAGAGTACAAAACATTCATAACGCAGAAGCGAATCTACGATCAGATACGGTTCCTTGCCCCCGACGGACGGGAAGTCGTGCGCGTGAACTACAACAACGGTGACGTAGAGATCGTCCCCGAGCACAAACTCCAAAACAAAGAGGACCGCTACTATGTGAGCGCGACGTTGGCGATGGATCGTGGTCAGACGTACATCTCTCCCCTGGACCTGAACGTCGAGCACGGGGTCGTCGAGCAGCCAGCGAGACCGATGATAAGAGTAGGAACACCGGTGTTCGAACAATCCCGACGCAAGCGAGGGATCGTGCTCGTGAACTATTTCGGTGACCGTCTGTTGGTGAGATTCCGGAGAGCAACGGCCAACATCCGTGAGCGGGTAATGCTTTTGAATTCGGACGGCTATTGGTTGAGCAGTCCGCGCCGCGAGGACGAGTGGGCGTTTATGTATGGGAAGCAACACGCGTTCAGCAAAATCCATCTCACGGCGTGGAAGCGCATCCGTGACGCGGACTATGGCCAGTGGGCGGACGATGACGGACTGTATACGTTCGCTACCGTGAATCCGTTCGACGCCGGGATGCGACGCAGCACCAAGGATGCGAAACAGTTACGCGGAAGTCGAACGGAATTTTGGAAAGTCGTCTCTCACGTACCGGCCGACCACCTGAACGCGGCGTCGACCCGATTTTTAAGTCGATATCTGCCCTTTTACGGCCTTATCCTGTTGCTACTCGGCGTGGGCACTTTTTTGTTGGCCGTGGTGACGATTCGACATCGACGCGTTGCCGCCCAGGTCGGTTTCGAACGCCGTTTTCGGGATATATTGGAGAACATCGACCTGCTCGCAGTAGGCGTGGGCCCCGATGGGGCTATCGTGTTCGTCAACGATGCGTTGCTGCGGGTATTTGGGTGGAGACGCGAACAAATTGCAGGCAAGAATTGGTTCGAGCTGTTTGTGCCGGAAGATCGACGCGCGGAAACAAGACAATCATTCGCGCGGATCATCGCGGGCAATCAAAACACGGAACC
>JBFGKR010000197.1:0-4525 GCA_041576575.1 Arenicellales bacterium
ACTCCGCCGGAGCGGGAACTGGCTTAGTGCGACACATCATATCAATCCTGCTCGAAAACGAGGCGGGGGCACTGTCGCGTGTCTCCGGGCTGTTCTCAGCGCGAGGATACAACATCGAATCGTTGACGGTCGCACCGACCGATGATCCGACACTATCCAGGATGACGGTGGTCACGTACGGGTCGGAGGCGATCATCGAGCAGATCGTCAAGCAGCTCAATAAGCTTGTAGACGTTGTCAAACTGCAGGACTTGACCGAAGGTTCGCACATCGAGCGAGAACTCATGTTGGTGAAAGTCAAGGCACTGGATGCGGCTCGGGAAGAGGTCAAGAGGCTGGTGGATATTTTCCGCGGGCGCATCATCGACGTCACCAACTCGACGTATACCTTGGAACTGACTGGAACCGTGGAAAAGCTCGACGCCTTTGTAAAGGCCCTGGAAGTTACCGAAATCATCGAGGTCGCAAGGTCGGGTGTCACCGGTATAGCGCGTGGCGATCGCGCGCTCAGTGTGTGAATCGATCTCATCGACGAGCAACGAGGTGGTCATGAAAGTCTATTACGATAGTGACGCGGATCTGAACATTATTCGTGACAAGAAAGTAGCCGTGATCGGCTACGGCTCCCAGGGTCACGCGCACGCCAACAATCTGAAAGACAGCGGAGTGGACGTGGTCGTGGGACTTCGCCGAGGATCCGATTCCTGGCGCAAAGCGGAGAACGCGGGCATGGAGGTGAATACGGTCCCGGACGCCGTGGCCGGCGCCGACGTCATTATGATCTTGGTGCCGGACGAAAGGCAGGCCGAACTGTATTCCGAACACATAGCGCCGAATATGAAGGCGGACGCGGCACTGGCTTTCGCCCACGGATTCAACATCCATTTCGGCTTTATCGATCCGCCGAAGGAAATGGATGTGTTCATGGTGGCGCCCAAAGGTCCCGGTCATCTGCTGCGCTCCACGTTTCAGGAAGGAGGCGGCGTCCCGTGTCTGATCGCGATGCATCAGGATTTCTCAAAAAAAGCCCGAGACCTCGCGCTGTCGTACGCCGCGGCCATCGGAGGAGGCCGGTGCGGGGTGATTGAGACGACGTTTCGCGAGGAAACCGAGACGGATCTCTTCGGCGAGCAAACCGTGCTGTGCGGCGGGGCCACGTCGTTGATTCAGGCGGGTTATGAAACCCTGGTGGAAGCGGGGTACGCACCCGAGATGGCCTATTTTGAGTGCCTGCACGAACTAAAGCTGATCGTCGATCTGATCTACGAAGGCGGCATCGCAAACATGCGCTACTCCATTTCGAACACCGCCGAATACGGCGATCTCACGCGCGGGCCTCGCGTCATCAACGACCAGGTCAAGTCAGAAATGAAAAAGATACTCGCGGAAATCCAATCCGGGGAGTTTGCCAAAGAGTGGATGGCCGAAAACGCCGCCGGTCTGCCCCATTTCCGCGACTTGCGCGAAAAGGCTGCGCAACAGCCCATCGAAAAGGTGGGATCGCGGTTGCGTAGCATGATGCCGTGGATTGAGGCGGGCAAGGTCGTCGATAAGAACGTCAACTAGTCGTAATCGGGAAGCTCGCCGGCGCAGCGAGCGCGGCGCGGCACGATAGCGTCTGCAGCATCCGGAATCAGTGGTCCATGAGTGAGCAAGCCCACCCTCTGTTGGCAAAAGAAGGACGGATGCACATTGCATTGGCCGTGGCCGCGTCCCTTTGCGCCGCTCTGGCGTTTGGATTTCTCTGGTCCGTGCCGCTGTGGCTGGGGACCGTCTTCGTGCTTCAATTCTTTCGCGATCCCAAGCGTCGCATCCCGGATGAACCGAACATCACGGTGGCTCCCGCGGACGGCAAGGTCGTGTTCACAGGCACGGCACCCGATCCCTTTTTACAGCGGGATGCGTTCAAGATCAGCGTCTTCATGAACGTGTTTTCGGTGCATTCCAACCGCATCCCCGTCTCGGGGCGGGTTGAGCGAATCTGGTATGTTCCCGGTAAGTTTATCAACGCAGTGTTGGACAAATCTTCCGTTCTGAACGAACGCAATGCCGTCTGGATCAAGACCGACGACGGGGACGACGTCGTCGTAGTTCAGGTGGCAGGACTGATCGCCAGGCGTATACTGTGTTACTTGAAAGCCGGGCAGTACGTCCGGCGTGGTGAACGCTACGGCTTTATTCGCTTCGGCTCTCGAGTGGATCTCTATCTGCCACCTGCGTTTCGATCGGGAATTAGTCTCGGGGACTGGGTGCACGCGGGCGAAGATGTGTTCGGATATTTTGCCGCGCAGGCGGAACCGACAAAGCGGGGTATGATCGATGAACGTCAAGCACGAGTTTAAACCCGAAGAACCGCTGGCGGCGCCGGCCAAGCGCGCCAGCCGCAAAGGTATCTATATACTTCCCAATCTGTTTACCACCGCCGGTTTGTTCGCGGGTTTCTATGCCATCGTCCAGGCGACCAAAGGACAGTTTGAAACCGCGGCGATCGCGGTCTTCATCGCCATGGTTATGGATACCCTCGACGGAAGAGTGGCGAGGCTGACCAGTACCAGCAGCGATTTCGGCGTCGAGTACGACAGTCTCGTGGACATGGTCGCGTTCGGGCTCACGCCGGCGCTGGTCATGTACGAATGGTCGCTGACGCATAACGGCAAACTGGGCTGGTTGGTGGCCTTTCTGTACGTCGCCGCGGCGGCCTTGCGGTTGGCGCGCTTCAATACCCAGAAGGTTATGGACAGGCGCTATTTTCAGGGCATGCCCAGCCCGGCCGCCGCGGCGCTACTTGCCGCCAGCGTATGGGTTATGGAGAGCTACGGTTTGCAGGGAAAGGGCATGCAAGGCCTCGCCCTCGTGCTCACGTTCGCGACCGCAGCGGCGATGGTCAGCAACATCCGCTATCGCAGCTTCAAAGATCTGGATCTCAAAGGCAAGGTCCCCTTCGTCGCCTTGCTTGCCCTGGTGCTTGGTTTCGTGCTCATAGCGTTCGATCCTCCGCGGGTGCTGTTCGTGTTGTTTTTCGGGTACTTTCTTTCTGGACCGGTGATGGTGCTGGTGGACAGGCGTCGCAGGGGCCGCGCTCAAGACACTGATTCGGCGTAAACCGTTGCGGCAGTAAATAAGCAAACACTTGAATTTACGCAGGAAGCGGGGCTAAACTTGGCCCATGTCGTTCCACTATTTCAATTCACCGGATTCCACACCCACGTTCGATTTGCGGTCGCTTCCGATCCTGCGCACACTGCTGCTGCGCCAGTCGGCGCACACCTAACTCTACCCTTCCCAAAAAATCTGATTAAACCATGGCTTCGCACCAAGCGCTGAGGGCGAACCTGAAGTGTGACCGAATTTCGGAGAACGATCATGAAAGACAATTTAATCATTTTTGATACCACGTTGCGGGATGGTGAGCAAAGCCCGGGCGCGTCCATGACGCAAGAGGAGAAAATCCGTATCGCCAAGGTCCTGGAGAAGATGCGGGTTGATGTGATCGAAGCGGGCTTTCCTGCGGCCAGTCGGGGGGATGCGGAAGCGGTGAAGGCCGTCGCGCAAGGCATTCGGGAGAGCACAGTTTGCGGCCTGGCACGGGCCGTGCAAAGCGACATCGACGCCGCGGCCGAAGCGGTAAAGCCCGCGAACATGTCGCGCATTCATACATTTATCGCGACGTCACCAATTCATATGCGCGAAAAATTGAGAATGGAACCCGAAGAGGTGCTGGAACAGGCGGTATGGGCGGTGCGCTACGCACGTAAGTTCACCGACGACGTCGAGTTTTCTCCGGAAGACGCCGGACGCTCCGATTTAGATTTTCTGTGCCGTGTCGTGGAGGCGGCCATTGACGCTGGTGCGCGCACCATTAACATCCCGGACACCGTGGGCTACAGCGTCCCTTCGCAATTCGGAAACGTGATCAAGGAATTGATCGCGCGAGTGCCGAACTCGGACCAGGCGGTTTTTTCCGTGCATTGCCACAACGACCTGGGGTTGGCCGTGGCGAATTCCCTGGAGGCGGTGATGAATGGAGCACGTCAGGTGGAGTGCACCATAAACGGTTTGGGCGAACGAGCCGGTAACGCTTCCCTCGAGGAGGTGGTAATGGCGGTCCGTACGCGCCAGGATGTGTTTCCCTGCGATACACGCTTGGACACGACGCAAATCGTGCCGGCGAGCCGGTTGGTGTCAACCATCACCGGTTTTCCGGTACAACCGAACAAGGCGGTGGTGGGCGCCAACGCGTTTGCCCACGAATCCGGGATTCACCAAGACGGGGTGATCAAAAAGCGGGAAACTTATGAGATCATGCGCGCGGAGGATGTGGGTTGGTCCGCAAATCGCATGGTCTTGGGCAAGCACTCCGGACGTAACGCGTTCAAGACACGGCTCAAGGAATTGGGTGTGGAATTCAAGACGGAGGAAGAACTCAATTCCACGTTCTCCCGGTTCAAGGCCCTCGCGGACAAGAAGCACGAGATCTTCGACGAAGATCTTCAGGCTTTGGTCACCGAAGAGGGACTCGAGCAGG
>JBFGKR010000198.1:0-4525 GCA_041576575.1 Arenicellales bacterium
ATGAACGGGGTGTTCGTGCTGTAACAGTGCAAGGATATCCCGGAAGCGATGTAACGGGTAATGGATTAACGGGATGTCGTGCGCGTATTCGTTGTGCATCGGCAGTTCTGTATCCTCCAAGAACGCGAGCTTCCCAACAATGTTACCGCGATGAAAACAACGTATGATCGCTTCATAGGGATAATGACTGTTGTACCAGATCTTGTAAGAATCAAAATCGCGCCTTATCCAATCTTGGCCTGCGGTTTCGCCCTCTGGCGTATCGATGTTTGCTTGGCGTTCTTGGTTCATGGAACGGTACCTCGCGTCGGATCGAAATTTCGTATTGTTAAGGAATGATGTATCTAAACGTTAGCTGTGTCCTTGATTGTCCTCAATCAAGAGTCTCGACCATCCGGAAACCGGATGAGTCGATTAAGGATAGTATTTGCCAATATGCCCTCGAGCAACGAAAATCCCGTTTTGCAGGGTTGCGGCTCAGAATGAAAAAATCTTGGGGTACAAAAGATCAACGAGACGAATGAGCCGCGGGCCCGGCCCTAGGTGCGGAGTGTCCAATGGGGCGGCTCGTGAAGACTTCGCCGCTGTATCCGACCTGTGGTGACGGTCGACGGCGTGGTGATGAGTCCCCAAGCGCCTGGGAAAAGGCGAGCCGTTCTACAACGGTCGGCCGAATTGCGGTGTCCTGTGCGTTGAGGTGCGCGCTGCGCCTTTGATTCGATCGTTCGGAACGACACTCAGTGGCTTATGGCGTAGTAAGACCCGCGTGTTGCCCATTCGTTGCAATGGTCAAACACGGGCCCTGGCGAAACGTAACGCGCTGCAGTGGCCCGCATCCACATGCCCCAAAAAAAAGGCCACCGTTTCTGGCGGCCTTTGCAATAACCCCCTTTTTCCCCTCCTGAGCCAACAAAACTTAGCAGAAAAGCAAACCCCGGTCTGTGACCCCCATCACCATCGACGAAGGGACTTGCTTCCGCGGGCGAGCCACGGCCGGGAGTCCGGTTGTTGGCGGAGTGATCCGACCGCAGCGACTAGCGCTGGCGGAAAGTTGTCAGCGGCACTACAGATCGATGGACACGCAAGCTCGTGTCTTCGACACATCCGGCCAGGCCCGGGAAAACGGCGCAGTGGGGCCTGCAGCGTGAACACAAGCTGAGTCGAAATCATCTTTCCGTTCAGGTTTCGAGTTGCCTTTTCGTCTCCCTGAGGCATTATGCAATGCGGTTTGTCGATTGCGAATCCTAGTTAAATCGAGTTTTTGTCGTCACCTGCAACATATTGATCAATCGCTTCCATATGTGTTTGAAATGTCGTGGCCGACGGCTTGCGTGGTCGCTTCTGCTGTCATGTCTGCTGGTTTTTTTGGGGACCTGGATCGTCGGCGACCGGTTGTACGGGGGCTCCAGCCACACCGTCGGCGCACCGCCCCACGATTGGCGGGCGCAAGCGGTGACCTTCTCCAGCGACTCGGACGCGTTGCTGCACGGTTGGTTGGCAAGCAATGCCGAGCGTTGTGTCGGCGTGGTCCTTCTGCACGGAAAAGACAGCGACCGGCGCGCCATGCTCGGACGGGCGCGTTTTCTTCATGCCCGGGGCTATTCGGTGCTGCTGTTCGATTTTCGCGCCAACGGCGAAAGCCCGGGGCGGGGCGTTACTTTCGGCTATCGCGAGGCCCTGGATGTCGACGCGGCGGTGCGGTTCCTGCGCGCGCGAACCGGCGTCGATGAGGTAGCGATCATCGGTTTTTCCATGGGTGCGGCGGCGGCGGTGCTGGGGTCCACACGCCCGGTTCCGGTCGATGCCTTGGTCTTGGAAGCCCTGTACCCCACATTCGAAGAAGCGATCGCAAATCGAATCGCCCTGCGTTTGGGCGCCTGGGGCCGTTTGCTCTATCCGCTGTTTACCTGGCAGTTGTGGCTGCGGGAAGGCATTTCCCCCGCACAACTGCGGCCGATAGACCGCATCGCGGAAGTCGACGCTCCGGTTTTTCTCATTGCGGGCACGGAAGACCGCCGCACCACCCTGTCGGAGTCGAGGCGTATTTTTCGCGCCGCCAGGCAGCCGAAATCGTTTTGGGCGGTTTCCGGCGCGGGCCACGAAGATTTTCATCGATCTGCACCGGCGGAATACGAACGCCGTGTCTTAAACTTTCTGGACCACGCTCTGATAACACGCGAAACGCCGTGCTCGTCAGGTGTTGAGACACCGCCCGGATCATAGACGGTAAAAAATTATTGCGTGGCCGGTGTGCGATTTTGAGATTTACGTGACCGTCGCAGATAGAGCTGCAGGCTCGGCGGCGCCGTATTCATTTCTGCACGGCTGAAAGTCTGCGTGTACGACTAGCCCCCTGAGTTGCGAAACTTCGACGGTGACGACCTGCGTGTGGCGCACGAGCGGTCTTTCAACGCCACGAGAAGTAATCGTCGAGTTCTATGAATCCAGCCGTTAAATTCAAATTCCCGTCGACCAATCCCCAGCGCACGGAATCGATCCGGCTGGAAGCGTTGTTGAGTGTTGTCAGTCCCGACATCGGCGCCCCGTCGAGAGATACGCGAAAGCGCCCGTCTCCGGCGCCGGCAGACCAATCGAGTTGGACGGCGTTGAAACCCGCGCTCAGTGGAAAGTCGGAGGAGTGTTCTACCATGGCGTTGGCGGCGTTGTCCCGGGCGAGGAGCACCAGTCTGTTCTGACCCGACACGCGGCGGAGAACCACTTGGAATTGCAGGGTTCCGTCGGCCGAATAGCCGTTGAAGTGCCCGACGTCCTCGTTGATCGCGACATTCAGGGAGTTCAAGCGTAGGTCGAACCTCGCGTTGAACGCGGTTTCCGCGTTCGGGCTGTTGTCTTGGACGAACGCATGAGCCGTCGCAACAAAGGGATCGACGTGGGCAACGAACGGGACGCCTTGCGCCACCGAGAAACCGGGCAGCAAGTGAATGGAGCCGCCCGCGACGAACTCGGCGCCGGGACCGATGACTTGGACGTTGCCCGCGGTAATTCTGTTGCACGCAAGCTGGTCGGTGTTTACCGAAGGCCCCGGCACCACGACATCTTCAACGACACAGGCCGCTCCGGCCGTTACCTTCAGGCCCGAATTTCCGATCGTGGCGGCGCTGCCGACGACCTCCAGCCTGCCTGCCACCCCTTGCTCTGCCGCCGCTCCGAACAGTAACAAGACCAGCGCTGCGGGCCATCGGGTGCCGCATCTCGATTTACGCATGTGTCTTCCTATTGGCGTCACTTGGTCCACGCGGAGGTATCCCCCGACTCGAACCCATCGCCGAATATCACGGCGTTCACCACCGTCGCCGCATCGACGATACCGGCCCCGGAGTCGCGGTCGATGCCGGGCGCTTCGATGTCCAGCGCGGTGTCGTTGAACAAAGCGCGGGCGCCCGAAGCGCTCAGCGACGGCACTTTTTGCTTCAGCAGCGCGGCAATCCCCGCCGCGTGGGGGGCCGACGCCGATGAGCCGAAAAACGGATTGAAGCCGACGGTGGCGGTCGCCACGCCGTCGGCCGCCGCGATGTCCGGCTTCGAGCGCACGGCACTGATGGGCGCGCCGTTTGCATCGAAAAAGACGCGCCGCGGTCCGTCGGAGCTAAAAGTCTCCACGGGATTGGCCGCTCCGCCGGCGAAGGCCCCGCCCCCGGCGCTGGCCACGTCCACGGCGGCGACCGCGAACGCGCCGACGGCCCCGGGGTGTCCAAAAATCTGACCGTCGGTGGCAAAGGACAGTCGGCCTCCCAGGCTGTTGAGGTGCATGAACCGATCCGCGCCCTCGAATTTCGCGACGACCAGCCGATTGCCGGTGTCGTCGAAGGGCGGCCCCGAGTCGATGAGTTCCAACGGATCCTCACTACCAAGCTGAAAATCAGTGGAAAAATCAAGAATTTCCGTCATGCTTGCGTTGAGCAAGAACAAGTCGTAGTCGTTGCTGGAACCGCCGAGCGGGTCGGTCCACTGGAGGGTGACGAAGCCGGGCGGATCGACGGTGATGACGTTGGAGTTGGCGCCGGATCCGAAGTTTTGGACGGAGATCGCGTCCATCGCCAGCAAAGGCGGCGGGGTTATCCCCACGTAGCCGCCTTCCCACACGCCGGCGGTGCCGTCGTTGAGGTTGCCGTCGTTGCCGGCCGCGGAGAAATAAAGCGCACCGGCCGCGGTCGCGGCGTCCACCGCCTGGGCGACGACGTCGTCTTGGAACACCGCCTCGTCGATATAGACGACGTTGTCGACGATGACGTCGCAGCCGGCGTCGCGCAAGGCCAGGATATTTTGGGCCATCTGCTGCTTCGTGTCTTTATAGGTGGCAAACCACAATTCGGCGGCGGGCGCGAGATCGTGGACGATTTCGAGGGTGGCCGTGCCTTCGCTGGTGTCCGGATTGCCGCTCTGTCCGGTGAGGACGTTGACCGCCGGCAGATCGCCGCCGGCCTGAACGGTCGACAGCTCGTCGACGCTGTCCGACAACACGCAGGCGCGGACCCCTGAGCCGTCGACGCCGAAGTTGGCGCGG
>JBFGKR010000199.1:0-4524 GCA_041576575.1 Arenicellales bacterium
CGACGGCGTTGACGGTGATGCCTTTGGCGGCGCCCTCTTGTGCCAGCGCTTTCGTAAATCCGTGGATACCGGATTTTGCCGAAGCGTAATTCACCTGCCCGTATTGCCCGGCCTGTCCGTTCACCGAGCCGATGTTTACGATGCGACCGAAGCCCGCCTCGCGCATTCCCTCTATCACACAACGACACATATTGAAGCAGGACGATAGATTCGTCCTGATAACGGCATCCCACTGTTCAAAGCTCATTTTGTGCATGGTGCCGTCGCGGGTGATGCCGGCATTGTTGATCAATACCTCGATCCGTCCTAGGTCATCCTCGACTCCCCGTACGCCTTCCTGGCATGCTTCGAAGTTCCCGACGTCCCAGCGATATGCGGGAATGCCGGTAGCCGCGGTAAAGCTTGCGGCGGCTTCCTCGTTGCCTCCGTAGTTTGCCGCTACCTTGTAGTTTGCCTCTTTCAAGGCGACACAGATCGCCTCGCCTATGCCACGGGTACCTCCAGAAACCAGCGCAACTCTACTCATGTTTCTCTCCTCCTCTCGATGACAGTCTATTTTCTGTATTCGACTAACGTTCCACCGCGATTGCCACTCCCTGGCCGCCACCGATGCACAATGTGGCAAGGCCTTTCTGTGCGTCGCGGCGATTGAGTTCATGCAGCAAGGTGACAAGTATACGCGCTCCGGACGCACCAATGGGATGCCCCAGCGCTATCGCTCCGCCATTTACGTTAACTTTATCAGTGTCCCAGCCCAGATCACAATTCACCGACAAGGCCTGCGCCGCAAAGGCCTCGTTGGCCTCGATGAGGTCCAGATCTTCAATGCTCCATCCCGCTTTCTGCAAGCATATCTTAGTCGCGGGTATAGGGCCCGTACCCATAATTTTCGGGTCCACCCCAGCGCTACTGTAGGCGACCACCCTGGCTAGTGGCTTTAAACCCAATTCATTCGCTATGGTCTCGTTCATAACCAGTACCGCTGCGGCGCCGTCGTTGATCCCCGATGCATTTCCCGCAGTGACCGAGCCATTTTTCCTGAACGCCGGACGCAGCTTGCTCAGTCCTTCCACGGTAGTGCCGTGACGCGGGAACTCGTCGGTGTCGCACACTATCGGTTCGCCTCTGCGCTGCGGAATCTCAACCGCGACAAGCTCTGCCTGAAACCTTCCCGCCTTCTGCGCGGCTTCTGCTTTTTGTTGCGACGCAGCCGCAAATTCATCCTGCAGTTCGCGGGCGAAATTGTATTTTTCCACGATGTTTTCTGCAGTAACACCCATGTGGTAATCATTGAAAGCGTCCCAAAGTCCATCGACGATCATGCTGTCCACCATCGTCCAGTCGCCCATCTTCATTCCCCCGCGGGAGCTGGGCAGGACATGGGGCGCCGAACTCATACTCTCTTGACCGCCTGCGATCACGACTTGGGAGTCGCCGCAGCGAATCGCCTGCGTCGCGAGATGCACCGATTTCAGACCGCTTCCACATACCTTGTTGATGGTCATAGCCGGTGTCGTGTGAGGCAGCCCCGCCTCGATCATCGCCTGTCGCGCAGGATTCTGACCGACACCCGCCGTGAGTACCTGGCCGAGGATCACCTCGTCAATCTGTTCCGGTCGCACTCCGGTTCGATCTAACAGGGCGGAGATGACCTTGGCGCCGAGGGTACTGGCTGGTTGTGTCGAGAGGGCGCCACCGAAGTTTCCAATCGGGGTTCGGACGGCGTCAACAATAACGACGTTATCGCTCATTTGTTACTTCTCCTTGGAGTCTGGGGTTTTGGTCTGGCCGGAGCCGGTCGGCGAGAGGCGCCCGTGGACGACGTCCCTCGGTACCGATATCCTGCACCCTGTAACGGCAATGCTTCCGGAGTATAACAATTTGTTGCATCGCACAAACAGCTTCGCTAAGCTGCGGCCAGCGTTTCGACTGCTACACAGCCGGACGCGCCCGTTTGCCTCGTGAGTCGGCATGACAAGCGATCGACACGCACAATGGTGGGAGCAGTGGTTGCAAGGTTGGCAGGCGCTGTCCTCGACGCAGCGTCCGAGCAATCCCTGGGCCGCGTCGCTGGACCAGTGGTCGCGATTATTTTCTCCTCCCACTCCCCCCTACGCGGATGTGTTCGCACGCCTTCTCGCCCAAAGCAAGTCGTTCATGGGCTTCGGCGAAGCGATGGGCGACGCCTTCGGGTCTTCCACCGATCCCGCGGAAGTTCAGGAACTGTTTATGCGGTCTTTAAAAAAGCTGAGAGAGGGTCTCGACACGGATCTATGGCACGGGTCCGAAGCCACCGCGGTGAGCGGTTTATGGCAGTTGCCGCTGCAATCCTGGCAGCGCGCAGCGTCGACGGTAACCGGGTTGCCGATCGACATTCTTCACCAGGCGCACGACGACTCTCCCGCAATGACCTGGCTGCAGAAACAGCTGGAAGTTGCTCTCGGTATACCGGGGCTGGGATATACCCGGGAATTTCAAGAGCAATACCGGGAGCTCGCTCGCCTCACAATTGACTATCAGAAAGCGTTCAAAGAGTACGCGGTCGCCTACGGCGAAGTAGGCAAACGCACCGTAGAAGAATTCAACTGTCGGTTGAGGACAAAGGAAGACTCTGGAGCCGGAGCGATCACTTCGGTGAGGGACCTTTTCAATCTCTGGATCGACAGCGGCGAGAAGGAGTACGCCGAATTCGTGACAAGCGACGACTACGTGCGCCTCCACGGCAGGATGACCAACGCGCTGATGCGTCTCAAGCGGCAGCAACAGGCGATCCTGGACGACCGTCTGGAGGCCATGAACGCCGCAACACGGCGAGAATTGGATACCCTGAGTCGGCGTTTCCACGAGATGCGCCGAAGTCGCCTTGCGCTTCAAGTTGAGCTCAAGGCAATTCGTGCGCGGCAGGACGACATGCAACGTCAGCTGGCGTCTCTGCGGCAACATTTCAAACCGGGCAAGAAACGGAAAATCAAATAAGATAAAGTACACGGCTGTCCTTATAACCGACATGTCCCCTGTTCAAATACCGCCGGACCGTATCACTCGGGAGCTGCTGGATTACGCCGCGAAACTGGGCCAGGGCTTGGAGACCCTGTCTCGCCTGGGCACCATTGAAACCGGGGTGACCCCCCGCGATGCGGTCTACGAAGAGGACAAATTGGTGCTATACCAATTTCGCTCGAGTCGCGGTGCGAAGCCCGCAAATCCGGTGCCCGTACTAATCGTGTACGCGTTGGTGAACCGTCCCTACATGACAGATTTGCAGGAAAACCGGTCCATGGTGAGGGGACTGCTGGACGCCGGTCTCGACGTGTATCTCATTGATTGGGGCTACCCCGACCGCGCCGATCGTTTCCTGACCTTGGACGATTACATTAATGGCTATATCAATCGCTGCGTAGACGTCGTTTGTGAACGCCACGGCCTAGAGCAAATAAATCTTTTAGGCATTTGCCAAGGGGGCGCATTCAGCCTGTGCTACGCCGCAGCGCATCCGCACAAGACCAGGAATCTGATTACCATGGTCACTCCGGTCGATTATCACACCCCTGACAATACGCTCAGCAGGTGGGCTCAACAAATCGACGTGGATCTTGCCGTGGAAGCGTTGGGAAACATTCCGGGGGAGCTGTTGAACTGGACCTTCCTCACACTAAAGCCATTTCGGCTCATGACTCAAAAATACGTGGATACTATCGACGTACTTCGAGACGAAACGGCGGCGAAGAACTTCATGAGGATGGAAAAATGGATTTTCGACAGTCCCGACCAGGCGGGGGAGGCGTTTCGAGAATTTGTGAAACAATTTTTTCAAAACAACAACTTGATAAAAGGAAAGATCCGGATCGGAGAACATAAGATTAAACTGAAAAAAATAACGATGCCGGTGTTGAACATATATGCCAGCGAAGACCATCTGGTGCCACCCGCAGCATCGACGGCTTTAAGAAAATACGTGGGTACCGGCGACTATCAAGAACTCGAGTTCAGCGGAGGACATATAGGCATCTATGTGAGCGGTAAGGCGCAGAAGCAGGTGCCTCCAGCTATCGGAAAATGGTTGTACGAGCGTATGTAGGAGCGGCACGCGAAGCTGCTTGGCGTACGAGTCAGGATGCGGTGACGCCGCTTCCGAACGCAATTATGCAGAATCGTACACCGCGCCTAATTACCGTTGCGTTTCATGAATTCCGGCCACGCTAAAGCGGCGCGGTGGATGTCGGCGTTGTAGTATCGGGTCTCGAAATTATCTAGGCGGGCGTCGGGCTGGCGAAATTCGGTGTGTGTCCGTTCCCCGCCCGCCAGGGTTGCGGACCACCAGCCGGACGGGTAGGTACATACCGGGAAATTGAGCGTCGATATTTCGACGAAGCCGGCATCTCGCATCTCGCGACGGATGGCGCGAATTAGATCGAGATGGATCAGCGGAGATTCGCTCTGAACGACGAGGAGCCCACCGTCGCGCAGAGCACGACGACAGTTGGCGTAGAAGGGCGCCTGGAATAAGCGCGCGGCCTGACCCAC
>JBFGKR010000200.1:0-4520 GCA_041576575.1 Arenicellales bacterium
CGGCGCCAACGATCTGGTCGACCGGCCAATCCCCGCCCTTCACCAGATGGTCGGGTTGGATTTTCGCGATCAACGACAGCGGCGTGTCTTCCTCGAATGGCACCACGAGATCGACACTAGCGAGAGCCGCCAACACCGCCGCTCGATCCTCGAGCTCGTTGACGGGTCGACGGCCGTGTTTGTTCAGGCGCCGGACTGAGGCGTCGCTGTTGACCCCGACGATCAACGTGTTTCCCAATTCCGCGGCTTGCTCGAGATAGCTGACGTGTCCGCGGTGAAGGATGTCGAAGCATCCATTGGTGAACACCAGCGGGCGGTCCAGCGATGCCGAAGCGAGGAGCCGATCCAACTGGGCGGCGTCGTGAACGATCTTGTCTACGGACGAACTCAATCAGTGTACTCGAACACCTTTACTACGCGGACCACACCGCCAACGGTTCGTGCCGCTTCGGTGGCGGCCTGACCCTCGCCCCGCGTGACGAGCCCCATGAGGTAGACGTTGCCGTATTCCGAAACCACCTTCACGCGATTTGCGTCCAACCCGGTTTCCCTAAAAAGTTTGGTTTTTACCTTGCTTGTCAACCAAGTGTCGTTGGCGCGACTAAATAACGCGGTCTTACCGGCTATGCGAATTTCATTCACCACTTGGCGGACACCCTTTACCTGCTTGGCCTTCGCGGTGATCTTGTCGCGTAGGCCTACGCTAGGCGCCTCGCCGGTCAGCAGCACGATGCCGTTCAGACTGGTGACGCTGATGTGGGCGTTTGTCCGCAGGTCGGAGTCACGGACAACAAATTCTCGTATCTTGATCTCTATGGCGCCGTCGTCAATATAAGATCCGACGGTTCTTCGGTCGTGCACGACGTCTACGGCGGTGACCGCGGCGGCGCCCACCATCGTCGCGACGCACGAGGAGAGCAGGAGCGTCAGTGGAAGCAGAGACATTGAGAACATCGCGTGTCGAGATTTCATAATAGGCCCAATATTTGACGATCGATCGAGTTACGAAATGCAGTGTATGTCAATTCCATGCACTTCCAGAAATCTGGCGGTGCACGGGACGATCACAAGAATATTCACATCGCCCTGGTCTAGCAAGTTTGCAGTCAGCCACCGTCTGTTTCACGGAGCGTGAAGCATGGTCTTTTTTATTGCTATGCATTGATTAAAACGCGTCTCTCACCCATTGCGGCTCCGCGATGTTTTCGGTTCCGGTAATTGATATCACATCGAAACGGCACGGACGGCTGCCGTATCCGCGGTGACTTTGGCGATAGTGCTCCGCGCACGCCCGCAGTTTTTGTTGCTTTCGGGTGGTGATACTCGCCAATGCTCCGCCGAAGCTGTTGCTGTTTCTATATCGCACCTCCACAAAGACCACGTATTCGCCGTCTTCCATAACGAGGTCGATTTCCCCGTAGCGGCAGCGGTAGTTTGAAGCCACGTGGCGCATTCCCTGTGATCGGACCAAAAAATCACGGGCTTCGTTTTCGGCCCAACGCCCCCGCTTCAAGTGTGTCGCCAAATCGCTCACTCCCCAGATCGTACAAGTTTCGATGCGCGCCGATCTCCAGGTCCAGAATGACCGGACGTCCGTCGTCGAATTTTGCCCAGCTGAGTTGACGAATAACGCGTCCTCGGCGGTCCATGCTCAATCTCGCCGTGACTCCCTCGATGAGCAACTGCTGGTCTTCGCGCAAGCGAATCAGGGATGGGATTATCGCATAGGTGTCCATACCCAAGGCGTACAATCTGTCGAGTGCAGTATGCGCGTAAGGCCACGCGCCCTGAATTCTTTCCCGAAGATTTCCAACGAATCCGTCGGAAACCAGCATCCACGGCATGTCTCCGAACACGATGCCATTTAGGTCGGCATCGTTGACCGGGTCGGGTGCGCCGGCGAAGACATGGGACGTCGAGTACACCGGGAGATCGTGGGCGTGGTAGAAGTTGATCTGCGGCTTCA
This sequence comes from Arenicellales bacterium, assembly GCA_041576575.1. GTDB lineage: Bacteria > Pseudomonadota > Gammaproteobacteria > Arenicellales > JAANXG01 > CALZGZ01. The sequence continues at coordinate 1,967 of JBFGKR010000200.1, forward strand.
GCAGTCTTGCGGTCGCAGTTTTCGCGGCGAGAAAAAGAAAATCCACATCCTGTCGCCGTCTTGGTTGAAATTGCAGCTTGGTGCGGAGCAGCCCGGACAACGCGCGTTGACGCGCTTCACTGGTGTCGATGTTGAGGACCTCCCTGATGGGCAAGGAATAGTCGGTCCGATCCTCGATGTAAGGCCGGCTTTCCAGGACTGCTCCTCCAAGTTCCTGCCAACGTCGAGCGAAGGCACTGTTGACGCGCTCACCCCACGACGTCTCGGGATACAATACCGCTGTGGTTCTGTGTCCGTCGAGGTAAGCGCGTAACGCGGTCTGTTCCGCTTCCTGTTCCGGAGACAAATCGAATTGGAATGCGTTTCGGGGCAGCGTATCGACATCGTCTGCGCTCCCCAACAATAATGTGGGTACGGAAATGGATTCAGCGCCGACGAGAACGGCCACGGCTTGTTTTCCCAGCGGCCCCACCAACAAATCCGCGCCTTCCTGCACTGCAAGTCGATAATAAACCGGGGCCAGCTCGGCTTCGGCACCGATGTCGTACACCTTGATGGTCGGTTTGTCCGGATCTCCGTTTGCGCTATGGGCGGCCATAAATCCATCGTGTACCGCCTGAGCAGCGCGCCCGTACTCCGACGCCAGCGGCAACAGCAACGCAATGTGCCGCGGCCGGATGATGGACGGACCGCTGAGAGCGGTGGCGCGGTATTGCAGCAGTCTATTGGCGCTGTGGCGTGGATAAAGGTTCTGCCATCGTTGAATCTCTTGCCTGAGTCGAAAGCCGTCGTGACCGTATTCCATATGAGCCAGCGCAAGTTCAATCCATCCTATCAAGACGTCCTCATGCACCGATTGGAGCATCATCGACAGCTGTTCCATTTTGATTCTGTTCAACAAGGTCCAGATCTGACGCTGATTACGGATCAGTTCGTCGGGGCGGGCGAGATATTGCTCCCGTGCTATCAGAGCGCGTATCGCGTCCAGGGGTCGATCTAGAAGTAGATTCGTTCGCGCCCGCTGTTGCCACAGTTGTTCCTGCAGTTGGGGACTCAAACCGGGCCGATTCTCCAGGCCCGATAACAGCTGGAACGCAGTTTCGGGGCGATTGTCGTGAATCGCGATGCGCGCCCGGATTAACTCACGACGGGCGGCGAAAATTTGTGGCAGCGATTCCAAGTTTATGGATTCCAGGAGTCGCAGAGCGGGACGGTGGCGACCAGCCGCGACCAGGGCTTCCGCTGCTTTGAGCTGATAATCGGCACGCACTGCCGGGGATGCCTCCTCCGCCAGTGTGAGGAATTCGGAGGCTTTGTTCAGCAGCTCCTGAGCGGTGAGAAAACCCGAAGGCGTGTCTAATGGTCCTGCGGGCGCGCCCACCCGTGTTTCCGTATGCTCCGCAACGCCTATTTCACGGGTTTCGGACGCCGGCTGCGACACGCAGCCGATAATTGCAATTACCGCAGGGATAAAAAAAAAATCGAGTTCTCATATACGAGTTTTCTTAATCTATTGCGGGCGGTCGACGCCCGAGGCACACAGAGTATAGCCAGTGGTCGAGCAGCCAAGCAAAACTGGAACTTTGTACGTCGTCGCCACCCCGATCGGCAACCTTGAGGATGTCAGCGAACGGGCCATACGGACGCTGTCGGAAGTAGACTTGATTGCGGCCGAGGACACCCGCATCAGTCGAATTTTGACCAATCGGTATGGCGTTCGAACGCCTTTGGTTGCTTACCACCAACACAACGAAACCCGCCGCGCGCCGGTATTGGTCGACCGATTGGTGCGCGGCGAAAATATTGCCGTGATCAGCGACGCCGGTACGCCTCTGATCAGCGACGCCGGATATCTCCTCGTACGCATGGCCCAAGAGCGCGGCATTACCGTGACCGCGGTACCGGGTCCGTGCGCGGCCGTCGCTGCATTGTCGATCGCGGGACTGCCGACGGACCGCTTCGCGTTCGAGGGATTTTTGCCGGCTCGGGCAGCGTCCAGGCGACGGCGTCTGCGCACGCTCCGGGAGGAACCCCGGACGCTGATTTTCTACGAATCCGTGCACCGCATCGTTGCGACGTTGCGCGACATGGTGGAGATCTTAGGGGAAGACCGCGAGGCCGCGGTTTCTCGGGAGTTAACAAAAAAGTTCGAAACAATCAGACGAGACACGTTGAAAAACCTGGCGCACTGGATTGCCGCCGACCCGGACCAGCAAAAGGGGGAGTTCGTGGTGCTCGTCCGCGGATGCGCCCAAGCCGGAGCCGACCTCCAAGAGGCGGAGCGAGTCCTCAAGATATTGATCAAGACCGTACCGGTGAAACAAGCCGTCGCCCTTGCCGCGGAGATCACCGGGTCGAACAAGAACCGCCTTTACCGATTGGCGCTGCGAATTCGAGGCCCTTGATGCGAACTTGAACTCCGAACCCCGAATCTAGTATGTTGGTGCCGAGAGTCAGCCGGACAGCCGCTCGCGACGTCCCCTGGAGATGCTGCGTGGCGTTTCGCCCCACCGCCGTGCCTCCAGGGGACGTCACGGGAGGAAAGTCCGGGCTC